>DGYA01000075.1:0-31545 GCA_002396505.1 Cyanobacteria bacterium UBA5018
GGCGGCGCTCTCGGCGCCGTAGCCCATGGCCAACAGCACCGGGCTGGGGGCGGGCCGGTTGCCGCCGCCAGCGCAGGCGGAGCCACTGCTGGCGGCAATGCCCTGGCGCCAGAGCGCCTGCACCAGGGCGCGACCGGAAAGGGCACGGCCCCAGCGGTCCGCCAGCGTGAGGCTGATGTGATGGGGCAGGCGCTCTGGCGCCAGAATGAGGCGTGGATCCGGACCGCTGAGCTCCACGCCGGGCAGGGCCAGCAAGGCAGCGAGCAGGGGATCGCGCAACTGGGCAATGGGATCGCGGCCGCCGTGCTGGCGCAGCCGCTGCTGGCAGAGGGCCAGGGCCGCGGCAAAACCGGCCGCCAGCACCACCGGCTCGGTGCCGGCCCGCAGGCCCCGCTCCTGGCCGCCGCCGCCGATTTGAGGAGCGGGTTCCAGCCCTGGGCGCAGCAGCAGTCCACCGATGCCTCGGGGGCCCTGAAGCTTGTGAGCAGTGAAGCTGAGCAGATCGGCCGGCAGCGTCGCCCAGTCGATCAACTGATGACCCACCACCTGCACGGCATCGAGGTGCAGCGGAATGCCAGCGGCGCGGCATTGGGCGCCGATGGTCTCGATCGCCTGCAGGGTGCCCACCTCGCTCTGGCCCCAGATCAGGGAAACCAAGCGGGTGGGGGGTGCCAGCAAACTCTCGGCCCAGTTGGGCAGCAGCCGGCCACAGCCATCCACCGGCCAGCGGGCCAGGCTCCAGCCGCGCCGCACCAGGCTGGCGGCGGCGGCCTCCACGGCCGGGTGTTCCAGGGCTGAAATCACCAATCTGGGCGGCTGGCCAGCAGCGGGCCCAGCGCAGCGCTCAGCCAGCCCCAACAGAGCCAAATGCACCGATTCGCTGCCGCCGGAAGTGAATACCAATTCCTGCGGCGCCGCCCCCAGCTCTGCCGCGATGGCGGCGCGGCTGCGTTCGAGGCTCTCGGCGGCGGCCCAGCCGAGGCCGTGCAAGCTGGAGGGATTGGCCCAGGCCTTGGCACTGGCCTCGGCGATGGCAGCCAGCACCTCGGCAGCCGGAGGGGCGGTGGCACAGGCGTCGAGGTAGATGGCCATAACCGAGGCGCTCAGGCAGCTGTTTCGGGGCCAGGGCTATCAAGGCCAGGGCTATCCAGGCCAGATGCATCCAAAGCGGAGCGTCGCTGCGCCCTGGCGCGGCTGCGCGATTCGATCGAGTTGCTGGCCAGGGCCACCAGCTCGTCTAGGGAGCTGCTGTTGAGCATCTCCAGGGTCTTGGCCCTGATGGCGGCCGTAGGGCAGTCGTCAGGCCTCTGGCAGCCATGCACGCAGGCCACGGAGCAGTTGATTGCCGGCTCCCCCTGGCTTACCCCGGGCCCTGGCTCCTGGCCCTGACTTTGCTGTTCAACGAGCTGTTGCTCAAGCTCCTGTTGCCCAAGCTTCTCTTGATCGGGATCCAGCTGTTCGCTGGGCTGCGTATCGAGCTGCTGATCATTGAAATCGGCGGCCGGCGCCGGGCCCCAGAGCAGCGGCGAGAGCACGCCGTCGAACACGGCCTCGGCCGGGCCATCCATGAACAGGTGGTCGCTGGCCTCATCCCAGTGGATCTCCAGCGGACCGCCGGGCAGATCGAGCCGGGCGCGGCGCCCGGAGATGCCGAGGCGATGGCAAACCACCAAGGTGGCGCAGGCGCCGGTGCCGCAGGCGAGGGTGGGGCCAGCGCCCCGCTCCCATACCCGCATCACCAGGTGGCTGGGGCTAAGGGCCTGGACAAAATGCACATTGGCCTTGGCCGGAAAGCTGGGGTGCAGCTCCAGGGCGGCGCCGAAGCGCTCCAGATCCACCTGCTCCACATCGGCCACTGGAATCACCATATGGGGATTGCCCATGCCGGCGGCGCCCACCTGAAAGCTTTCCCCGGCGGCTTCAATCAAGCCCTCGGGGATGCCAGAGGGGCCGATCTCCAGGGTGGTGGGAATGGCGGCGGGTTGCAGGAAGGGGACGCCCATGTCCACCCGAATCGTGCCGTCGCTCAGCAATTCGGGCACGATGCGGCCGGCGAGGGTGTCGATCTGCCACTGGCGACCGGGCTCGTCGCCGTCGCTGTCGGCCAGGAAGCGGGCCAGGCAACGGATGCCATTGCCGCACATCTCCGGCTCGGTGCCATCGGCGTTGAAGATGCGCATGCGCAGTTCGCCGCCGGCATTGGGGGGCAGAGCCAGGATCACGCCATCGCCACCCACGCCAAAGCGGCGGTCGCAGAGCAATTTCACCAGTTCGGGGCAGAGCTCGAAGCAGAAATCCGTGCTGGGGGCATCGCGGCCGTCCAGCATCAAGAAATCGTTACCCAGGCCTTGATACTTGCTGAAAGAAAGCACGATCCTGGTCTGGGCAGCTGAACTGACAATCCTATGCAGAGCGTTTTAGGCCGAGGCGGCGATGGCTTCGATGCCAGCCAGCCGGGCATTCGCCACATTCAAGGCCTGATCCGCCACGGATCGCCGCTGAAGCTGACGCTCCTAGCTGGCGAGCAATTACAGGGGGTGCTGCGCTGGCAAGACCAGGACTACCTGGCGATCAGCCAGGAGGGACAGCCTCTGACCCTGGTGAACCGCCACGCCATTGCCATGCTGCAGTCACTGGCCTAGGGGCTGTCGCTAGGGGATGGCTAGGCCGGCTTGTCTGGCTGCCGAGCCCAGCTGGCTGGGTCAGCTGAATCGGCTGTGGCACCATCACAAACCAGCCAAGGGCCTGTCGTGAGCGAAGTGAGCCGCTATCAACCCCAGGCCATCGAGGGAAGCTGGCAACAGCTGTGGCAGGCGGCGGAGCTGGATGCCACCCCAGATGGGGCAAGCGATCTGGAGACTGATGGGGCAGGGACCAGCCCCGAGAGCTTCTACGCCCTATCGATGTTTCCCTACCCCTCTGGGAACCTGCACATGGGCCATGTGCGCAACTACGTGATCACCGACGTGGTGGCACGGGTGCAGCGAATGCGCGGCAAGCAAGTACTGCATCCGATGGGCTGGGATGCCTTTGGTCTGCCGGCCGAAAATGCGGCGATTGAAAGGGGTGTCGATCCAGGCGTCTGGACCGACCGCAACATCGCGGCGATGCGCGATCAACTGCGCCAGCTGGGCCTATCGATCGACTGGGATCGGGAGCTGGCCACCTGCCACAGCGACTACTACCGCTGGACCCAATGGCTGTTCCTGCAGTTTCTAGATGCTGGGCTGGCCTACCAAAAGGAAGCCACCGTCAACTGGGACCCGGTGGACCAGACGGTACTGGCCAACGAACAGGTGGACAGCGAAGGGCGTTCCTGGCGCTCCGGGGCCCTGGTGCAAAAGCGCCAGCTGCGCCAGTGGTTTCTGCGCATCACCGCCTACGCCGACCAGCTGCTGGACGATCTGCCCAAGCTGACCGGCTGGCCGGAACGGGTGCGCACCATGCAGGCCAACTGGATTGGCCGCAGCAAAGGCGCCGAATTGCATTTTTCAGTAGTAGATGCCAGCGGCGAGAGCAGCGGTGAGCGAATCACGGTGTTCACTACCCGGCCGGACACCATCTATGGGGCCAGCTATGTGGTGCTCGCACCGGAACATCCGCTGGTGGCCCAGCTCACCAGCAACGACCATCAGCTGCAGGTAGAAGCCTTTTGCGATATTGTCAGTAGCCAGAGCGAGCAGGAACGTACGGCGGAAGATAAGCCCAAGCGGGGGGTGCCCCTGGGCTCGCTGGTGCGCAATCCGGCCAGCGGCGAACTGCTGCCAATTTGGATCGCCGACTACGTGCTATCTGAATACGGCACCGGAGCGGTGATGGGGGTACCCGCCCATGACCAGCGAGATTTTATATTCGCCCGCCAGTACGAACTGCCGGTAAAGCAGGTAATCATTCCCGAGGGCAGTGATGAGCACGCCTATGAGGGTGGTGCCTGGACAGAAGCCGGGGTGCTGATCCACTCGGCTGAATTTAATGGTCTTAAAAGTGGCGAGGCCAAGCTGGCGATCACCCAGGCGGCTGAGCGGGGGGGCTGGGGCCAGGGCAGGGTGCAGTACCGGCTGCGCGATTGGCTGATCTCCCGACAGCGCTACTGGGGTTGCCCAATTCCGGTGATCCATTGCCCCAGCTGCGGCGTGGTGCCGGTGCCAACCGCCCAGCTGCCAGTGGAGCTGCCCAATGCCGGCGCCTTCAGCGGCAAGGGCGGCTCGCCCCTGGCCCAGCAGCAGCAATGGCTGAACGTGGCCTGCCCGGCATGCGGCGAGCCCGCGCAGCGGGAAACGGACACCATGGACACCTTCATGTGCTCCAGCTGGTATTACCTGCGCTATAGCGATCCCCACAACACGGAACTACCGTTTGATCGCCAGAAAGTGGATCGCTGGCTGCCGGTGGATCAATACGTGGGTGGCATCGAACACGCGATCCTCCATTTACTCTATTCCCGCTTCTTTACCAAGGTGTTAAGAGATCGGGGCCTGCTGAGTTTTGACGAACCATTTACCCGGTTACTCACCCAGGGAATGGTGCAAGGGATTACCTACAAAAATCCAGCAACAGGCAAATATATCGCCCCAAGCGATGTGAAAGATGCAGACGATCCCCGCGATCCGGTAAGCGGCGAAATACTGGAAACATTTTACGAAAAAATGTCTAAGTCGAAGTACAATGGGGTAGATCCATCCCAGGTAATTGACCGCTACGGAGCCGATACGGCGCGCATGTTCATTTTGTTCAAGGCACCACCGGAAAAGGATCTGGAATGGGACGATGCCGACGTGGAGGGTCAATTCCGCTTTCTGCAACGAATCTGGCGCCTGGTTGATGCCGCCATTGCCCGCGGACTAAATTTGAATAATTTAGTGGATCCAAAAGCGCCAGTGGACAGCCAGGCGATTAGGGCTGCAGAACTCAGCCCCAGCGAGCGGCAGTTGCGGCGAGCCGTACATACGGCAATTCAGGAAGTCAGCGAAGATCTAAGTGGTGATTATCAGTTCAATACAGCCGTATCGGAACTTATGAAGCTCAGCAATGCCATGGTTGAAACCATGGCGGATGTCTCCGCTCCGGTGGCCACAGAGGCCCTGCACATTTTGCTGCTGTTGCTGGCCCCCTTCGCCCCCCACCTGGCCGAGGAGCTGTGGCTGAAACTGGGGGGCCGCAGGGCCGATCAACCGCTCAGCCAGAGCAGCATCCACCGCCAGCGCTGGCCCCAGCTGGATCCAGCGGCCCTGGTGCGCGACACCATCCCCCTGGTGATCCAGGTGAAGGGCAAGGTGCGGGGCAATTTGGAGGTGCCCGCCGACGCCGATGCGGCCACCCTGGAACAGCTGGCCCTAGCCAGCGAGGTGGCGATCAAGTGGCTGGAGGGCAAGCCACCGAGCCGGGTGATCGTGGTGCCGGGAAAACTGGTAAACCTGGTGCCCTGACCATGGACGAGTCCGCATTGCTGGGCAGTTGGCAGTTTTGGGCAGTGCTGGCCTCCCTGTTTGCGGCGCTCACGGGCCTGCTAAGCAAAGTTGGCGTACATGGCATCGATAGCAACCTGGCCACCCTGCTGCGCACCCTGGTGGTGCTGGTGGCCCTAGGCACCATGCTGTTGCTGACGGGCCAGTTACAGGCCAGCAAATTTGGCCAGTTACCTCGCAACAGCCTGGTGGCCCTGGGCCTATCGGGCTTGGCCACTGGCGCCTCCTGGCTTTGCTACTTCAAGGCATTGCAATTTGGTCCGATCGCCCGGGTGGCCTCGATCGACAAATTGAGCGTAGTACTGGTGGCGATTTTCGGGGTAGTGCTGTTGGGTGAACAGCTGGGTTGGCGAGCCTGGCTAGGAGTGATCCTAATCGGTGTAGGTGGCCTGCTGGTGGCTCTGCCCTAATCCTGCCTTAGTTCTCCAGCCGCAGCTGCAGCAATACCTGCCGCTGGCGGGGGCCATCCAGTTCCACCAGCAGCACCGACTGGTACCTGCCCAGACCGAGTTTCCCATCTAGCACCGGCAGGCTGAGCTGGCAGCCCAACATCAGGGCAATCAGGTGGGCATGGGCGTTGCGCGGTTCATCGGCGGGAATGTCCTGGCGTAGCTCCAGATCGTTGTGCAGCCAGGCTCGCTGCGGGGGCACCAAGGCTAGAAAGAACTGCTCTATATCAGTGAGCAGACGTTGTTCATTCTCATTAATCACCAGGGCAGTAGTGGTGTGCTGGCCCACCGCCACCACCAAACCCTGTTGCATGCTGTGGCCATCAATCAGCCGTTGGATGTCCGCGGTGATGTCATGACAGCAAAAAGGCGCCTTTGTGGCAATCTGAAGTCGGTGGTGCAGCAGTGGAGCCATTAGCCCTAGACATTGATTGGGTCACCGGAAGTTTAATCACCATATAACTGCCACAAGTAAAGCTGGCCCAGCTGTGGCGTTACTACAGCAGGCTCGCCCAGACGGATCCCAGGCTAGCGATTGACAATCAGGGATAGGCTAAGTTATGGGCTCACTCGGATCCAATCCTTCCACTTCACCATTAAATACCCTACTGGCGGTAATATCTACGGCCTCAATTGTCATCAAGTCGAGCCGGGTTAATGCGGAACCCATACGGGTAAATAAGCGGTTCGCCTGTCGCATGCGAGCACGATCAATTGCATTGCGAATCGAGCGAGCGTTAGCAAAGAAAGGCAACTGCATTCGACGCTGAATGTAATCGGCAAAAGCAGCACAAGCCTCCTCGCTGAAACGATAGCTTTCTGCCGCCAGGATTATCCTGGCAATAGCAAACAACTCATCAGCGGAATAATCCGGAAAGTCGATATGATTGGCAACCCGGGAGGAAAGGCCGGGATTAGACTGATAAAAGATGTCCATGCGCTCCTTGTAGCCAGCAAATATAACCACTAGGTCGTCGCGGTTAGCCTCCATGACTTGCAATAAAATTTCTATCGCTTCAGCACCATAGTCACGTTCATTTTCAGGGCGATAAAGATAATATGCCTCATCAATAAATAACACACCGCCGATCGCCTTCTTGAGCATCTCTCTGGTCTTCGGTGCGGTATGGCCGATGTATTGACCGACAAGATCATCTCGGGTGGCCGTCACCACATGCCCCTTGCGCAGGTAGCCGAGACCATGGAGAATTTTGCTCATCCGCTCCGCCACAGTGGTCTTACCCGTGCCGGGACGTCCGGTGAAAGACATGTGCAGGGAGGGGGGCGCTGTGCCCAGGCCCAACTGCATGCGGGCACGATTGACCACCAGCAGAGCGGCAATTTCACGGATTCTCGCCTTGACGGGCTTAAGACCGATCAGCTCCCTATCCAGCTGATCCAGCACGGCCTGGATGCCGGCAGCCTCATAGGCCAAGCGCAGATCCACATGCTCTGGCCAAGCAGCTGGACTGGCGTCTGAGCTGCTGGCCTGGTCGGCAGAAAAAACCATCGCGGCTTAGGCCTGGGGGGAATCATTCAGCAGGCCCTCAATCCTCACTGCCATGGCCTGCTCGGCTTCACCCACCAGTTGCTTTGCCTCGCCCCCAGCTCTCAAGGTGAGGTTCACGTAGGTGCGACCAAAGCTGATGTCGGGAAATTGTTGTGTTTCCTCGGAAAGGGCATTCAGCCGTTCCAGAAAATCACGGGTGCTCGAGTAGTCAGGGAACTCGATGCGGCGCTCCAGCCATTCGGGCTTGTCTGGCTTGGGTCGCGGGGTCCAGGGTTGATCCATGTAGGCAAACCTAAACCGCAGCCAGGCAATCGGTGCGCCCCTTGGCCAAACGCCCGGCCCAGGCGCCAGCGTAATCGGCATTGGCCTGCTGCTGGGAAAGCTCCTTGGTCTGCAGGGAATTGGGCAGGGTGCCGCGGATGGCCGCCTCGGTTACACAGAACATCGACTTCTGAAAACTGGTGCAGATCTTTACGCGAACGTCGGCTTCCCCCCTGGTGCGCTGCAAATACCAACTGTGCAAGCTCTCGGGCAAATGGCGATACATGTCCTGCATCAACAGGCTGGGGGGAATGCCGGCACCCATGGTGGGCAGAGGATCGGCATAGAGAGCTCCATAGGTAAACGAGGCCTGATCCGGAGAAATCTGCTGAGCCTGGGCATTAAAGCTAACCGTACCCAAAAAAGGCATACCCCTAAGGAATACAGCCTCCACATAGGGAACGGCCACATCAGCCAGAAAGCTGAGTCCGGCCTCTGGCGGCAACACCCATAGTTTGTGTCCATGGATTTCCACGGCATAGGTGATCAGATTGGCTGCGGCAGCCACCAAGCCATGCTTAATGAACTCCACAACCTGCTCAATATTGCTAACCTGTCCCTGGCGCTGAGCGCGGGCCAAATCTAAGAATAGATCGCTCATCACCCGCCAAAACTGGCCCAGGGCATGGGTGGTGGCAGCAGAGCGGATCAACTCCAAGAGGAAACCAGGAAAGAGCGGATGCAGCAGGGAAAGGAGTGGATCATTCCTGCGCTTTTTTTCAATAATAGCCTTGCAACTCTCCAGAAAAGAAGAGCTATCAAGGTAGGCGTCAAGGCCACCAGTTGCATGCCAGAACATTGCCTTTTGGCAGTATTCAGCATACTCAAAATTGATGCGATCATGATTTAAATGACGCCAAATCTTAGCTGGATTTATATCGCCATCAAAAAATCGGAAGACAGGGAAGGGATTAAGAAATTGTCGCTCAGCCTGATAGATCAAATTAATACTATAAGCATCCAGTACCTCGCCATAGCTTTCCAGTACTCCCACAACCTCAAGTAGATGATCGGGAGTGTCTGCTAATAAGGTCTGGCCTGCCAGCAGGCGACGCTGCAGCTCAGCAGCAGATACCAATGGCTGGGATAAGGTGATCTTGGCAGAAGTCATGTTAGGGGGTAACTCCTATAGGCAAAACTATAGACAAAGTAGACATAAGCTGGGCCATAGAATTGGTGGCTGACTCCGTGATACTTGCCAAACTCGTGGGCCAAAGACCGATGAAAACCACCGAGCCAGCCAACATTAGGGAAGGCAATTGCTCAACCAAAGTCGATGCAGGAATACGTATATCCAAGGGGCCAGAATTAGGATCAACAGGAGTAACAGCTAATCGGCCAAAGAAAGCCCTATTGACAAGCAACAGAAAATATACAGCCGTCAAGGCAGATCCAACCATAGAGAGTAAGGTGGCAATTGGGAATTTTTCAATGCTGCCTCGAAACAGCAAGAATTCTGATATAAATCCAGCCATCCCTGGTAGTCCGGCACTGGCCATAACTCCTAAAATCATTAATGAGCCGGTTAGTGGCAATCCACGTTCGGGATTTAAGAGGCCCCGCAATACATCTAAATTACGGGTTCCAGTGGCCTTGTAAACAACTCCAACCAACATAAAAAGCAAGGCGGAGATCAAACCATGGCTCACCATCTGAAAAACACTGCCAAGCAAGCTAACAGGAGTTGCCGCCGCTGCCGCGAGTAATACATAACCCATGTGACCTACAGAGCTATAGGCAACCATCCGCTTCATATCAACCTGAGCAATGGCAGCAAGAGATCCATACAAAACTGAAATTGCCGCCCAGATAGCCAAGCCAGGGGCTAAAACACTCCAAGCTTCAGGAAACAAGCCCATACCAAAACGCAAAATACCATAGGTTCCTAATTTTAGCAACACGCCAGCCAAGAGTACGGATACCGGAGTAGATGCTTCTGTATGAGCATCAGGGAGCCAGGTGTGAAAAGGAAAAAGAGGAACCTTGATACCGAATCCTATCAACAAAGCCGATAGCAAAAGTATTTGACCACCCATTGATAGCTGCAGAGTGGTGACTGGAGTGAGGCTAAAATCTACGCTACCAGTTGCGAAAGCCAGGCCCAGGAAGGCGCCAAGAATGAGCATACCAGAAACGGCGGTAAAAATCAAAAATTTAGTGGCGGCATAGGCGCGGTTACTGCCACCCCAAACAGAAATCAACAACCAAAGAGGAATTAACTCTAATTCATAGAAAAGAAAGAAAAGCAACAAATTTTGCGATAAAAAAGCACCATTTACAGCGCCACTTATTACCAAAAGCAGGCAAAAGTATAAACGCGGACGCTGGCTGATGCTACGACTAACTATGGCGGCAACTAGAGTAAGAACTGCATTTATCAAAACCAAAGGCAGGGATAAACCATCAATCCCAAGCCGATAGTCGAGACCAAGACTACTTAACCAGTAAAGCCCCTCCTGAAGTTGCATGCCACCATCGGTGGAATCAAACAAAAAAATTACCCTTAAACTCAACAGCAGCTGAATGATTAGCAAGACAATCGCAGTGCGTCTGGCAACAACTTCACAAAGTGTTCGAGGCCAAAGGCTAAGCCCAAGCGCTCCGAGAAATGGAATCAGCAGTAACAGAGTAAGCGTCACAGGGTCTGCCGAGAGAAGAGGGGATCGCTAGATAAATACATCAACTATACCAAAACTGAACAACAGTTAACAACAAAATTATCGCTACTATTAAAGTTAGTACATAACTTTGAAGTTGACCACTAACACCTTGCCTTAGACCTTCTGCAGTGATGAGTGAGAGGCGCCCAATACCGTTTACGAAGCCATTAACCACAGCCTGGTCAAACCAATTTGCCAGGCGGGCAAGACCTGCGACAAATGCGACAATAGTAGAGCGATAAATGTCTGGGGTGTAAAAATCTAATGCGAGTAAATCCTGCAAAACTCGCAAAGATTGAGTGCGGGATCTAGACCAAAAACTATCAAGATGCAACAGCGATCCGGAAACTAGTCCAATTAAACCGCTTGAAAAAACTAAAGCAGCCACCGGCAAGGAAAATGAGTTGATGCCTGGAATTGGATCGAGAAGAGCCATAATCCATGGCAACAAAACTACGATGACAGACAGACTAACCATTGGCAGAGCCATCAACCAATTTACCTCTGGAGTCCGCCTTGTTTTCGGCATTGATTTACCCATGAACACCGAACGGAATAGCCTGGTAAGATTAAGAGCAGTCAAAAAATTGGTAATAATAAACACTGCAGCCATTAAAGGGGAAGTGGCCTTGATAGACTCAACAATTATTCCATAGCACCAATAGCACCCAAGCGGCAAGAAACCCACCAGCCCTGCGCTACCAACCAGAAATGCCAAAGTAGTGGCTGGCATTCGCGATGCCATGCCACCTAATTCAGTAATATCTTGGCAGTTAGTGGTGGCAATTACACTGCCAACACTCATGAAGAGCAGGGCTTTAGCTAGGCCATGGGCCAAGAGCATTAAAATGGCAATGGCCGGTTGTTGCAGAGCAATAGCAATGAAAACAAGGCCAAGATAAGAGGTGGTTAAATATGAACAAGCTCTCTTCAGGTCCACCTGGGCAATCGCCACCAAGGCACCACCAATAGCGCTGACTGCTCCCACAGACAGCAACACGGTGGTGGCTAAGGGAGCCTGCTGCAACAGCGGCATCAGCTTGATCAACACCAGAGCACCACAGGTAACTACAACGGAATTGCGCAAAATCGAAGCTGGGTTTGGTCCTTCCATGGCCTCGTCGAGCCAAAGGTGCATGGGGAACTGGGCACACTTGCCCATGGGCCCAGCAATTAAGGCCAAACCCAGCAAATTGCTGGTGAGGGGAGCAAGCTTGTGCTGAGCTGACCAGGCATAGAGATCGGTAAACTCCATCGAACCGGCCCAAGCGGATAGGCAAACCACCCCCATCAGCAGCAATACGTCGCCGACACGCTTGGTGAGAAAGGCATCTCTAGCAGCAGTAATAACCAAAGGCTGGGCGTACCAAAATCCCACCAGCAAATAGGTGCTTAGAGTAAGCATTTCCAGCAGGAAATAGCTCATAAACAGGTTACTACTAAGCACAACACCTGACATGGCACCTTCAAAAAAGCCCACCAGGCCATAAAAGCGAGCCAGGGCCCATTCTTTATCGAGATATCCAAGGGCAAATACCTGACAGATAAAGCTCATGAACGTGACTAGTTCAAGGGCTGCCAGGTTAATGAGAGATAGATCAAAGCCAATACGCAAATCTAGATCTGCAACCTGAAACCAACCAAAGGATAGATGCTGCGGTCCCAGTTCAAGTACTTCGCCAATAACTATACTACCATGAACCACTGCCACCAAGGTGATAAGCAAGTTCAAGTAAGCGGCAGGTCGGGGCCCATTGCGCTTGATCCAGCCAGTGGCCCAGGGCAGAGACAGCACCATGCCGGCAAACCCATAAACAGGGATCAGCCAGACGGTTTGCAGGGGCAGTGGCAGGGCGGTGGGCAAGGGCGTAGGGGGAGGAAAGCAGCGGCAGTTGCTGGATTAGCAGTGGCTAGATTATCAGTAGCTGATCTAGCTGAAACCGTAGCCGTAATCTTGGGAATTTGCCAGCGGCATTCGCCATGGCTAGTGCCATGGGCAGTTGCTAGAAGAAGACGCCCCAGGTTAGGGGACCCTAGGGGATCCCAGGGGCCCAAGGGGGATAATCAGCTCAGAAGCTAGCCCGAGCCTCAGAGCCAGGGCCGAAGCGAGACAGGTCCCGCAGCCAGATACTCAGCTCCTCACCGTGGTGCTGCTCGTCATTCCACAAATCACGGAAGAAAGCCTCGTTCATCTCGTCACCGATCAGCAGGCAAAAGCGTACCGCCTCGGCATAGTGATTGATCAGGTCCATTTCCAGGACCTGATTAAGCCGTAGCAGACCGATCAGATCGGTTGCATGGGTGACAGGCCGCAGCTGGGAGGCGGCGGGAGCCACCCCCAGGGAGAGCATGTGCTTGACAATTTTGTCAGCATGTTGCATCTCCTCGACGGTCTCATGCCGAAAACGACCAGCAGCTTCATGGTCGCCCCAGAGATCCACAAGGGATGCCTGGGTCATGTACTGCTGAACGGCAGAAAGTTCCAAACTCAAGGCGCGGCCGAGGTAACCAAGGACGCGCGGATGTTCGGCGCCCATCGAGCTCACAGGCGACGGGTTTCGCCAGTTCCGGTGAGCACCTGCTCCACTTCGGAATGGGGCCTGGCGATGATGTGAGCAGCGACTAGACCATCGCCGACCCGCTCACAGGCATCGGCACCGGCGCGAACGGCGGCGTTGACGGCACCGGTTTCACCGCGTACCAGAACGCTCACGTAGCCACCACCGACGAATTCGCGGGCGATCAAGGTAACTTCGGCGGCCTTGGTCATGGCGTCAGCCGCCTCAATGGCGGGCACCAAGCCACGGGTTTCGATCATGCCGAGGGCGATGCCGTGGGGAGGAGGAGTCACAGGAGCACTGGGGAGGGATGAAGGGGACGGGGTTTTGCCGCCACTGGCGGCAGAACGGCCGCCAGTGGCGGCTACAGAGCGGCCGGAGCTGCGGCGGCCGGCGCTGGTGGGAGTGCTGCTCAAGGTGGTGGTGGCGGTGGTGCGACTGGAGGAACTGGTGGGCCGGCGGGAACTGGCGCTGGCCGCCTGGGCAGCACGGCTGCTCTGGCGGCGCTCGACGGTTTTTGCCGCTGGCTGGGCTGGCTCAGCCTTAGCTGGCTCAGCCTTGGCTAGCTCAGCATTAGCTGGCGATGGGCTCGCCAGGTTGGTGCTTACAGCTGGCTCAGGCTTGGCCGATTCTTGGATCACTGGCGCCATGAATGCCAAAGCATTGCTTGCGGCAGCAGGGGTAGCTGCAGCGGCACTTACTCCAGCAGCAGCTAAGTCGTCAGTGGCGGCAGAGCTGGGAGCACTGGCGCTGGGCGTAGAAGCGAATTCGCTAGGCCCACCAATGCCGCTAAGACCAGCCGACTCGCCCATGGAGCTAACGCTGGAACTAGCACCCTCGGAAGGCTCCGAAGGGGCGTCGCTGCTAGGAGGAAAGTTGACCATGGCGAGGGGGAGCGATGCGGTGATACGGAAGCAAGGCGGCAGGGCTAAGGCCGCAAACGATTCAGCCGTCGGGCTCCCAGCAGTCGATGATCCCGGCGATGGTTAGATCTGTGAACACGGTGGGCACTGGACAGGCCAGACGAGCAGCTGAGCCACTGGCGGTAAATACCCAGTTGCCAGGGGCGGCTCCCACCGGATCCACCGCCACGCTCACTTTTCCCTTGGCATTGCGGAGCACCCGCAGGTTGCAATGATCTAAGCCACCAACTCGATAGGTACAAACCAAGGAGCCGGTTACCTGCATGATTTCCATTATTTCCCAGCCTCCGGATCCCAATGATCAATGATGCCTACGATCGTTAAATCGCTGGGATATGACTTACTGCCAGCCGCCTCACGGGCCGCCGAGCTGCCAACACAAATCACCCAGTCACCCGGAACACAGCCTACGGCATCTACGGCAACTTTCTTTGTGCTTCCGTCTAGGACAACCTGGAGGTGCTTATGCTCAAAATCACGGATGCGATTGGTAGAAACAAGTGGCTTAAGAACTTTGCAAATCAGCATTTCAATGTCCCCCTTGGCTGGCAAAGGTGATTGTAGAGCCCACCGCCTCTGCCGCCACATGACCATCCTGATCGCGAATGGTGAGTAAGGCATGCAGCAGGCCCTGCTCAAACAGGTCTGCATAGCGATTCTCTATGGCCGCCTGTACCCGCTGGCAATTGCGGATCGCCCTCTCCCGGGCACCAGGCACCTGGCCGTGGTAGTCGAAACGCACCACCACGGGCACAGGCAAGCCGCGGGAAACATTCAGCCCCTTAAAAATTTTGACGCCTACATCTAGGTCGGCAGCCCCCTCCTCCACGGTATCCATGTAAGCAAAATAAGTGAGATTGCGCAGATGAATCTCCTTAAATCCTATGCCAACTCCAATGAAGCGCTCCGCATGGCTAGCATCACTATAGCTGCCGCCGTGGAACTGGCGTACATAATCAATTTGAGAAATATTGTTTTCGATCAAGCGAGCGATCAGCTTAACCATACCGGGATCTGGGCTAGATGCTGCGGCATCACGTACCAATTCCTCTATGTGCTGGCGAGCTTCGCTAGCAGCAAGTGAACAGGTGGCTGCGTAGACATCAGCGACCGCTAGCCAACGATCTAGGTGGGTTGTGCCGTCCATGCCTGGCACATGCACCCGCAGGGCATCTGTATCAGTATCCAGGCCGATTAACAACAGATCTACCGACGCTCCGCAGCAAAAGCTGTTTTCGACTGCCTGTTGGAAATCCCGCAGCCTGTGCAGACCGCAGCTGGCAGCTTGGTTGTCGTCACTGCCATGAGCGGCACAGCCTTCATGATGGGGATCCTTAGAGCTGAAGTGGTAAAGAACCACCTTTAAGTAGCGGGTATCTTCGTGAGCGGCATTAGGCAAGGCTTCGCGATAACGCTTATGTTCGGTTTTCACCCAGCGATTTACCGTATTTTCCACGTCAAATAGGGCACCGGCATGGGGGCGACGACGCACAGAGCTATAAGGCAGCCGCAGGGCATAGGCGATGGCATGGGCTAGGCGTCCATCCGCACAGGGAGTAACATCCAACAGGTGGAAACCACAGTCCAACAGAAATTGGTTAAACGAAATGGCCGCCTGGGTGTCTGGCATGCCTGCCAGGGGATCATGGTCGAAAAAGTTGGCGCTCGTCTGCTCATAGGACTGGAATACACACCAGGCAAATAGAGTGCGCATATCCAGCTGGCTAACCCAGGCTGTCTCCAGGATTGGCAGGGGAAGCTCATAGCCCAGCTCAGCAAGGGCAAGCTGCTGGGCAATCTGAACAAAGTTGGCCTCATGCTGTAGTGCTGACAGCTCTTTGAGTACTGGCACTATGCGATCAAAGGCTAGCTTTACGCTATTATCATAGTCTTGAAGCCTGGCATTTACCGCTAGATCGGTGAGAGGATGGCAGGGGGAAGCAGAGCTATTGGGCGAATGGGTGGCAGACAGAGATGCGCTGCCGCGACTTGGCTTTAATTGCGCTGGGCCAGACGCAGTTGTGTTTACTGGCGCTTTACCTAGTGAAGCTGTACTTGCCCGCCATCTACCAGAATTTACAGGCTGAGTAATTACAGGCTGAGCAATATTGGCCTGTTCCGCCCTGGCCTTTTCACTGCGCGCCTGATTAATTCTGGCCTGAACCGCCTTGGCCTGGACAGCCTTGATCTGTTCTGGAGTGGCGGCCGCCGGACGAGCTTTGCCGGATCTGCCCCGCCCGGATTGGACCTGGGCGCCACCGGCGGCTCCAGAAACTGACTGCTGCTGCAGCCGAGCCGGATTGCGACGGCCCTGGCGACGGGCGCCACCGGTAGACAAGAGGGGTTTAGGTAGAGCTTGCTGCATGGCTGCGCGGGCTCTGGTACCCCTCAGCCGCAGGGGCTGCTGGCTGGAACCATTGATAGGGGCCTGGTTTTCAGCTGTGTCCAGCCCTGGGCTGGTGGCCGAGGCCGGGGTTTGGCCTTGGGCAGATTGACCCAGAGCGGAGCGGCGCGGAGCGGTGGGGGCCAGGGGCCCGCCGCGATTTAGCGACAGTCGGGGCATCGGCAGCTCAACCGCGGGCGCCGCCAGAGACGGTGATCAGCGAACCAGATTGGGTGTTACCACTGGAACCTGTCACGCGACTCACGGGCTCGGGCACCTGCTCATTGCGCTTGTTCTGGAAGCTGGGCATGGCATTCATTTGGCCGGGCCGGCTGGGGTTGCGGCGACGGGCGGAGACCCCTTCGGTGCCGGTGACGCGCTCGCCACGGTCCCAATCATCGCCAGTGATCTTTAGACCAGCGGTGATTCCCTCTCCGGTAACTCGAGATAGGGCACGAGCATCGGCACTGGCGAGTGAATTGGCGGGGGCACTGGCTGGGGAATTGCTGGAGGCGGCTGCGCTAGAGGCACCGCGGGCAGCCAGTTCAATCGGTCCGCGGGCCCGCTGGTTACCTCTGTGCTCAGAGCGGAACTGCTCGGTGCCAGTTACCTTGTCGCCGGCCATATCAAAAGGGCCGGTAACCCTGCTACCGAATTCGTAGCTGCTGCCAGTAACTGTGGAGCGCTGGGGGGTGGAGCTTTGGGGGGCAGTCGGCACCGCTTGCTGATTAATCACAGCGGGCTGCTCCTTAGAAACCTGGGCGGCTTGGGCAGGGGATTGAACGCTGAACTGCTGCCAGGGCTGCGTACCGCTAAGCGACTGGGGGAAGTCGGCATCCTGTTCAAGGGCGGCACCGCAGGCTTCCACCAATTGATCGGCGCCCACATAGGGAGTGCCGGAGATCGGTTCACAGGCACCGCGCTGGGCCCCGGTCATCACACCACCAATGCCGGGCTGGATGCCACTCATGCGGCTGGCACCGCGCACGGGGGTGCGGGAACGGATGGCGCCGAGCTGCTGGCCGGAGCAGTAATCACTTGCCTGTTCCAGGCCGGCATAGGGGGTGCCGGTAACCACCTTGCAGGTGCCTGGCTCATCGCCGGTCACCTTGCTGGAACGGCCGGTGCGGGTGCCGCTAACCACCTGGGTGCGGTTGGTGATGCTGAAGCCCACCTTGGCCGCTTCCGGAGCCGGCCTGGAGCCGCAGAAGCTGTCGTACTGCTTGCTGCCGATGTACTCATCGCCGGTGATCAGCTTGCAGCTGCCGGCCTCGTCGCCGGTGACCAGGTCGCTGCGCCCCACGGTGGTACCGGTGACACCGGTGCCGCGCAGGGTGTTTTCGTTGCCCACCTTGGCGGGGGCCCGGCCAGCGGCGGGAGGTTCGGATCCCAGGTACTGGTCGCCGGTGAGCTGCAGGCCTGAGCCGGGTTCATCGCCGGTCACCTTCTGGGAGCGACCCACCATCACCCCCGAGACAGCCTGACCGCCTTGGGTTTGGCTGAGGCCCACCTTGCGGGGGCTGGGGTTGGTGGTGCCACCGCAGTAGATGGCCGATTGGTTGGCGGATATGTATTCGGTGCCGGTGATGTTTTTGCAGGTGCCCGGTTCATCGCCGGTGACCTTTTCGGAACGGCCCACCTCATTGCCGGTGACCCGATTGCCGTGGCTGGTGTCGCTGACCCGCACCTTGGCGGGCTGGGTGGCCACGGGACCGCTTTGACAGAAGGTTTGGAACACCTCGGCGCCGAGGTATTCGGTGCCGGTGATCGGCCGGCAGGTGGCGGCCTCATTGCCGGTGGTTTTTACGGAGCGGTTGGCTTGAGTGCCGGTGACGATCTGGCCGCTGCTGGTTTCGCTGACCCCCACCTTCCAGTGGGCATCAGCGGTGGCCTGCTGCTTGGAGCCATGGCGGTTGGGGCCACAGGGACGGGATCCAGAGCCGTTGCGGGCGCAGCCTGCACTGCCCACCTTGGTCTTCAG
This sequence comes from Cyanobacteria bacterium UBA5018, assembly GCA_002396505.1. GTDB lineage: Bacteria > Cyanobacteriota > Cyanobacteriia > PCC-6307 > Cyanobiaceae > UBA5018. The sequence goes on from DGYA01000075.1 coordinate 18,251, forward strand.
TTCCCTCACCTTTTGCGCCAACTCGCGGCTGGTGAGGTCGGGGTTGCCCTGGCGGGCCATCGAGGCCGCTGTGCTGCTGGTGGAGATAGTTGCCGACTTACCGCGCTTGGAGAGTGCTTCGCGGCGGGCTAGCACCAGGGCCCTGCTGGGGTTGTATTGGGCGCTTCGCTTGGGGCTGGCACTGCGGCGATCGCTGTCGGGGCGGTTGGCCAGGGAGTCACCCAGCCGCGATTCGCCTAACCAAGACGAAAGTGAGCTCTGGGCGGTAGTGCTGGCCTGCTTTTCATGGCACTTGCACTTGTGTTCGCCGGCCGCAGCTGCTGGGGCGGCAGTGCCGCCGGAGGAAGTGCCGCGCGAGACAGTGACACCGAGATCTGTGCGGGTTCGATCTCGGGAGGTACTGGCGCGTTTGCCACTGCGACTGAGGGCTTGACGTCGCGACAGCACCAGCTCACGACTGGGATTGGCAATCGGCTTGATCTCCCGCCTTTCCTGGCTGGCGGAGTCGACGAGGCTGCGGCTCCTAGATGGTGAGGAGAGCTGAGCGACGGGCCGCACAGCGGCGCTGGCAGGGGCTGCTGCGCTCGCAGCTGGAGTGACAGCGGTGCGGCTAGGGCGTGCATCACTGGCACTGCGCACCCGGCTGGCTCCAGACGTGAAGCGGCTGGTGGCCTTTTTGCCGCCGTTGGTGAGGGCCTTGCGGCGCTCGAGTGCTGCTTCCCGGCTAGATGTGCTTGCCATGTCCGCCCGACGAATGGAGTGACTGATAAAAAAATGAGCTGGTGGCCCGGAGATACCAGGACCACCCATTGAAAAGCCCTAAATCATATGATTTGAGCTAACTAATGAGGGGCTTCTAAATCGAAGCCCTACTCATAAACCCCAGATCAGAAGCCCCTGCTCACAAACTCGTGGCCAGAAACCCTTGACCAAAAACTCCTGAGCAGAAGCTTCCGAATACGAGGGTAATCAACCTGAGTCTGGTGAACCCGAGAACATTATCTCTGGATCAGTGTTCCTGGGAACAGTGTTCCTGAGAACGTGTTCCTAAGAATGTATTCCCGAAAACAGCGAACCTGGAGTTGGTGAGCTGAGCAGGCTGAGTTAAAGCTACTCGGATCAGCCAAGGAGATCAGCTGATAAACCGTTGAACAAGGCCAATTACCGATTTGATGATCAAAACCAGGCGTGAACCATGATTTGACCTCGGCAATTGGCCTCACTCAGCTGGGTCTCACTCAGTTGAGTCTCACTCAGTTGGATGATTCAGTTAACTGGATCAGTTGACTGAATCAGCTGGCTGAATTAGTGGCCCAACCCATCGCCCTAAATCATTAGCATGAATTAGTGACCTGAAGCAGTTGTCTGAAGCAAACTCTGAATCAGTTACCTGATTCAGCGACCTTCGAACACCACAAAGCAAGATCCCTGGCTCTGGGTGTAGGCGTCGTAGCCCACCAGGCGCACATGGTGATCAGGATAGGCGCGATGGCAAGCCTCAAGCTCATTGACCACCACGTTCAGATCCTTCTCGCCGAAGAAGGGAAGCTTCCAGAAAGACCAATAGGTCGCCATGGAGCGGCTGGGGTGCACGTGCTCTACGAGCGGGCTCCAACCCTGGGCAATGATGTAGGCAATTTGATCGTAGATCTCGTCCTGGGTCATCGGCGGGAGGAAGCCGAAGGTCTCCAGGGTGGCGACTGTTTGATAGTCACCCACGGTGCTCTTGAAGGGCATGGGGATCCTGTGATGGATGGATGGAATGAACCGAAAATCGATTCGAGGCTCGGATCTGACACCACTGGAATGAAGATGCCTATAAGAGACATCTTCTAATCCCAGTCAGTGATTGATCACTGAACGTCTAGCTTGTCGACGGTGTCGAACTCGAACTTGATTTCCTTCCAGGTTTCGAGCGCGATAGCCAGCTCAGGGCTGTGCTTGGCGGCACCCAACAGGATGTCGCGACCTTCCTTCTCGATCTCGCGGCCGGCGTTGCGGGCCTTGACGCAAGCTTCGAGGGCCACCCGGTTGGCGGCGGCACCAGCAGCCGAACCCCAGGGGTGACCGTGGGTACCACCACCAAACTGGAGCACGGAGTCATCGCCAAAGATGCTCACCAGCGCGGGCATGTGCCACACGTGGATACCGCCGGAGGCTACGGCGAACACACCAGGCATGGAACCCCAGTCCTGATCGAAGAAGTTGCCGCGGCTGCGATCTTCGGGAACGAAGGATTCGCGCAGCTGGTCGATGTAGCCGAGGGTGGTCTGGCGATCACCTTCGAGCTTGCCGACCACGGTGCCGGTGTGCAGCTGGTCACCACCGGAGAGGCGCAGGCACTTGGCCAGCACCCGGAAGTGGATGCCGTGCTTGGGGTGACGGTCGATCACCGCGTGCATGGCGCGGTGGATGTGCAGCAGCATGCCGTTCTTGCGGCACCACTTCGACAGACCGGTGTTGGCGGTGAAGCCACCGGTGATGTAGTCGTGCATGATGATCGGCTGCTTGAGTTCCTTGGCGAACTCAGCCCGCTCATACATCTCTTCGGGAGTGTTGGCGGTGCAGTTGAGGTAGTGACCTTTTTTCTCGCCGGTTTCTTCCTGGGCGAGTGTCACGGCCTCGGCCACGAACTCAAAACGGTTCTGCCAGCGCTGGAAGGGCTGGGAGTTGATGTTTTCGTCGTCCTTGGTGAAGTCCAGACCACCGCGGAGGCACTCATACACCACCCGGCCGTAGTTCTTGCCGCTGAGGCCGAGCTTCGGCTTGATCGTGCAACCCAGCAGGGGACGGCCGTACTTGTTCATCCGGTCGCGCTCGACGTGGATGCCGTTCGGCGGGCCGGGGCAGGTCTTGATGAAGGCCATCGGGAAGCGGATGTCTTCCAGGCGCAGGTGGCGCAGGGCCTTGAAGCCGAACACGTTGCCAACCAGGGAGGTCAGCACGTTGGTGATCGAGCCTTCTTCGAACAGGTCGAGGGGATAGGCGATGAAGGCATAGAAGGATTCCTTGTCACCAGGAACGTCTTCGATGCGGTAGCAACGGCCCTTGTAGAAGTCGAGATCGGTGAGGAGCTCGGACCAAACGGTGGACCAGGTGCCGGTGGAGGATTCAGCGGCCACGGCTGCGGCGACCTCTTCCTTGGGCACACCTTCCTGGCCGGTGCACTTGAAGCAGGCCAGCAGGTCGGTGTCGAGGGGGACGTAATCAGGAGTCCAATACGTGTCGCGGTACTCCTTAACCCCTGCGTCGTACTTCTTGCTCATGGGTTGTCTCGGGTGGGTCGGTAAGGGATGAGATGGTTGAACGCGTTAGGCGTCAGTCAGCTCAGTCCTTGGATTGACCGGCGTACTCACCATTGCCGAGGGCCGGCTCCACTTCGCGGTGGGGACGGGCAATGATGTGGGCGGCCACCAGGCCATCACCCACGCGCTCGCAGGCATCGGCGCCGGCGCGCACTGCGGCGTTGACGGCACCGGTTTCGCCACGCACCATCACGGTGACGTAGCCGCCGCCGACAAACTCGCGGGCGATCAGACGCACTTCGGCGGCCTTGGTCATCGCGTCAGCGGCTTCGATCGCGGGGACCAAGCCCCTTGTCTCGATCATGCCGAGGGCGATGCCCATGGTTTCGTTGGCCATTACCTGCTCCTGGAGGACGGGAGTTGGATGTTCGCAAGCAACAGTGCTCCCCCGCGAAACCCCCCGTCAACCCATTTGGCCAGGACGTAGATCACCGTTGCCAGGCCAAGCGATAAGGCTCGCTGATCAGTGCTACATAAAACGTTGAGTTTCGCTGGGGTTTCGCGGCCACCGCTGGCCTTGCCGGCGCTATCGCACAATGGCCGCTCATTGAGCCAGTTCAATGACCGTGCTGGTAATCGCCAGTGGTAACGCCCACAAGGTGACAGAAATCAGCGCCATGCTGGAAGGCATGGCCGTGGATGTGCGTCAGCAACCCCGCGGTATTGAGGTGGAGGAAACTGGTAGCACCTACTCGGCCAATGCTCGCTTAAAAGCCGAGGCCATCGGCACCCTCACCAATTGCTGGACCCTGGCCGATGATTCGGGGCTGGAGGTGGATGCCCTGGGCGGTGCCCCTGGCATCTACTCCGCCCGCTATGCGCCCACCGATCACGAGCGCATCCATCGCCTGTTGCACGAACTCGGCGATTCCCCCTATCGCTCCGCCCGCTTCGTCAGCGCCATGGCCCTGGTGGATCCCAGCGGCCAGGTGGTGCTGGAGGCCCAGGGGGTATGCCATGGACTGATCCTGACCAGGCCCCAGGGCCATGGTCCCGGCTACGACCCGATTTTTTTTGTTCGGGAGGCGGGCAGTTCCTATGCAGAGATGGGCAGCCACCTGAAGAGCAAGCTGGGCAGCCGCGGCAAGGCGGCCCGGGCGATTGCCCCAGGCATGAGGCGGCTCTTAGGACTAAACGGCTGAAACCAGTCCTCCAGCCTGGAAATTGGCCTGGAAAGTCGGGCTCGAACTTTGGGCCCAGCGATCTGCCCCTGCAGGGCCCTTGGCCTGATAGCTGGTGGTTTTGGCCCGGTCTTGATTCTGGGGTGGGCATTCTGACTGAGGATTGTGGGTGGCAAACCGCATAAATCCCTCGATTTCAGCCCTGAACTGCAGCGATCGCGGTCGAAACCGGCAAAAAAGCTTGAATACAAGAATAAATAAAGAACAAATCCAAGTAAGGCCCAGATTTATAACATCAACGATTGCCAATCAGGGCAGCTCAAATGATTGCCCATCCGGCCTCCGCGCACCAAGCCCAAACAGTCTTCACAACACTTATTGCAGCTTGAATCCCGCAAAATCTGATTTTTTCCGAGGCGCCCCACAACTTGACTGGGAAGCAATCTCCGCCAATCCGAATCTAAATTACTTAGGCAGTTACCCATGCGATTACCCGCCTAGACTCTGGAGTTGATCGAGATCACCTGCGGAGGTAGCCGCTCAATCATAGCCAAAAAACTAGTGGCTAGGTGTTACTTATATGGCCCTTGCCACGGGTAGATCCCATGCATCGCCAGCGCAATTCCTTCTCATTATCTTCGCAATCCCCTCATATTCCCTTCGCACCACCTTCACAACTCTCTCGCAATTACTTGGCAACTTCTTCTCAAGCCCTTCGCAATTACCTGGCAATCTCCTCTCAGTCCTTTGGCATTCACTTCACAATCTCGTCGTAGTCCCCGCGCAATCCAGTGACAAACAAGCGATTTCCAGCCAGAGCTTATGGCAATAAGTGCTTGATTAACCTACTAAGGCTTAATGCAGCTAGCCATGATGCTGTCCAGAGGAGAGCGGCAAGAGTGGCCGGGTCATAAGTTTTTTGAAGCGGTTAAACCGGGGCAGAAGCTCCGATATTGGTGCATCAAGAACAGCTTGGCGATGCTTGTCATAGGCAAGCAGTTGAAGCGATGCTCGGATGGCTTGGCGCTGGCGAGGGCGTGGCGCTGGCGAGGGCGTGATGCTGGCGAGGGCGCGATGCTGGGTGGAGCGCTACTGGGATGGCTTTAGCCGTTGATCATGGCCACGGCCCGCATCGCTGCAGAGGCGGCCTCCTCCACGTCGCCTTCGCGCCCAGCCAGGGTGAGCCGACCAAACGCACCAACGGCCTTGACGTCCACCACGGTGATATTGGACGCCTTTTCCGCCTCATTAGCGGCGATCAACACATAGCCAGCAGGCTCAGTTTCCAAGATGAACATACTCATCCCCGCCTGGATCATTGAACCTCTGCGGTTCAGGCGATTGATCAGCACGGCGTGGTCTGGGGTGATGGCGCGAATGATCTCAGTCCAGGTGACCTCGCAGCGACTGCGCTGGGAGATTGTGCTGCCGATGGCCTCCAGCACCACGTCACCGGAGTGGAGCACATTGCTCTGATCCCGGTTGTAGATGGCCAGGGAACCGAAGGCACGCTCCACCACCATCTGGCCCAGGCGCACGGTGCTGGCCTTGAGGGCTATGTCAGTGACGCGATGCACCGCCATGCCCGGTGACACCTCCAGCCAGAGACAGGCATCGCCTGGGATCGGCAGAAAGCCCTGGCTGACGGTGCCCATGTAGGCGGCCAGCTGGGGTTGGAGTGAATCGAGAAAAACGTAGGTGCGCAGTTCAATTGACTGCACATGGCTGGATTGGTTGGCCAGCCTCCGACCCTCGCTGTCGGTGGTGATCACGCAGCTGGCGCCGGAACTGCCAACGCCTACCTCAGTGCCTGTGACCCTGGAGGCACCAGAGGGGGCAGTGCCCCGCTGCACAGGGGAGGGCTGAAGGCTCGAACCAGCCAGGCCAGATGCTTGCAGGCCGGAGCGACGCCGGCTGATCGGCCGGTTCTCAGCGCTCAAGCTGGCCGAGAGGGTGATTCTGGCGGGGCGTTCGCTCAAGGAGGCGGCAGCGGGCCGGCTTCAAGTTCGGGGACTTTACCGCCTGGCCGGATTTCTCCAGAACAGCCGCCTCTCCTGGGATCTTGAGCTGGAATCGATCAGGCATCACCATAGGTAGTTCTGCTGTAGGTGGCCGCCAACGCCAGGGCCAACCCACCCGCGGAGCAGCTGGCCAAAAGGTGACTGGCCAACAGACAGCTGGCCAAGGGGGAAAGCGCCAGCAGGCGAATCTCCAGCAGGGGGGTGACCCCATGTGGCCGTCGTTGATTAGACCCCGGCAACGGTCCAATCCCACCGCTTAGCACAGCCCGCTTAGCACAGCCCGCTTAGCACAGCCTGGCATTGATGCCGGTCTAGGCCCCCCTGGTCCCTGGTTTAGTTCAGCGTTTGCTAGCAATCAAGCCGGTAATCCCGAAGAGATGTAACGGGCTCAGCGGATAGGTGCTTCGGCCTGGTTAGGCATGTAAAGGAATCTCGGCACGGAGGCCGGGAATGGTTCAAAAAATGGTCGAGAGCCCAGGATCAGGAACGGCTCTACGGGATGATCTGCCGCCTTTGCTCAAGCAGAGCGGACAGCGTGAGGTTTTTTGCGGACTCACCTCAATCGTGTGGCTGCATCGGCGCATGCCTGATGCCTTCTTCCTGGTGGTGGGCTCCCGCACCTGCGCCCACCTGGTGCAAAGCGCCGCCGGGGTGATGATTTTCGCCGAACCGCGCTTCGGCACCGCCATTCTCGGCGAGCGGGACCTGGCCGGTCTGGCCGACGCCAACGCCGAGCTCGATCGGCTGGTCAACGACCTGTTGGAGCGACGACCAGAGATTCGCACCCTTTTCCTGGTGGGCTCCTGCCCCAGCGAGGTGATCAAGCTCGATTTGGCCAAGGCCGCCGAGCGGATCAATCGGCGCCTTGCCGGCCAGGTGATGGTGGTCAACTACAGCGGCAGTGGCATCGAGACCACCTTCACCCAGGGGGAGGATCAGGCGCTCACCGCCCTGGTGCCCCTGCTGCCGGCAAGCGATGCCCCCCAGCTGCTGCTGGTGGGCACCCTGGCCGACATGGTGGAAGATCGCTTGATCGGCCTGTTCCAGCGCCTCGGCATCGAGGTGGTGCGCAGCCTGCCGCCCCGGCGCTCCACAGAGTTGCCGCCGGTGGGTAGAGGCACAAAGGTGCTGTTGGCTCAGCCCTTCCTCTCCGCCACGGCAAGGGCCCTGCAGGCCCGCGGCGCTGAGCTGATCAGCGCCCCCTATCCCCTGGGCGTGGAGGGCAGCCGCGCCTGGATGGCGGCGGCGGCGGCGGCCTTTGGCATCGCCGATGCCCAGGTGGCAGCGCTGCTGGATCCCCTGGTGGAGCGCGGCCGGCGTGCAATTGCACCCCACCGGCAGATATTGAGAGGTAGGCGCCTGTTTTTACTGCCCGATTCCCAACTGGAACTGTCGCTAGCGCGCTTTTTGCAGCGCGAATGTGGCATGGAGTTGGTGGAAGTTGGCACCCCTTACCTGGATCGCCAGCTGCTGGGGGCCGAGATCGAATTGCTGCCCAGCGGCACCCAGATCAGCGAAGGCCAAGACGTGGAGCTGCAGCTGGAGCGGGTGCGTGCGGCAAAGCCCGACCTGGTGCTTTGCGGCCTGGGACTGGCCAATCCACTGGAGGCGGAAGGCATCGCCACCAAGTGGTCGATTGAGCTGGTGTTCAGCCCCATCCACGGCATCGATCAAGCCGGGGATCTGGCTGAATTGTTTGCCCGGCCCCTGCAGCGCCGCTCGCTGCTGCACTTCGGCACAGAGCCGGCCGTCAACCCAGCAGCGGCCTCCCCAGTTCCCATGGCCGCTGGGGCGGCAGAACCGTTCGCTACCGCCAATTCCCTCGCCATGGCCAACCCCACCGCCGGAGCTGCGCGCTGATGGAACTCACCCTGTGGACCTACGAAGGCCCGCCCCATGTGGGGGCGATGCGCATCGCCACCTCCATGGAGGGTCTGCACTACGTGTTGCATGCCCCCCAGGGGGACACCTATGCCGATCTGCTGTTCACGATGATCGAGCGGCGCGATCGGCGCCCTCCCGTCACCTACACCACCTTTCAAGCCCGCGACCTGGGAGGTGATACGGCGGAGTTGGTGAAGCGCTCCGTGCAGGCCGCCGTGGATCGCTTCCAGCCCGAGGCCCTACTTGTGGGTGAAAGCTGTACGGCGGAGCTGATTCAAGATCAGCCCGGCTCCCTGGCCAACACCATGGATCTGGGTGGCATTCCGGTGGTGAATCTGGAATTGCCGGCCTATTCCAAAAAAGAGAACTGGGGCGCCGCTGAAACTTTTTATCAGCTGGTGCGCACTCTGCTCAAAAACGATATGCCTGAGCCGGGAGCGCCAAAGCCCTCCCCCTCTCGCTGGCGAGAGCAGGGGCGCCGGCCGCGCGTGAATCTGCTCGGGCCCAGCTTGCTGGGTTTCCGCTGCCGCGATGATGTGCTGGAAGTGACGCGACTGCTGGCGGAGCAGGGGGTGGACGTGGCGGTGGTGGCGCCCCTGGGGGCCAGGCCCGCCGATCTGATCCGCCTGCCCCAGGCCGACGCCAATGTCTGCCTGTATCCAGAGGTGGCCGGCAGTGTTTGCAGCTGGCTGGAGAGACAGTTCGGCATGCCCACCATCCGCACGGTGCCGATTGGCATCGGCGCCACGCTCGATTTTCTGCTGGAACTGGGTCGCGTCCTTGATCTAGATCCAGAGTTGAGTGAACGGGCAGCCCAGCAGGCCGAGCAGCGCTCACGGCTGCCCTGGTATTCCCGCTCGATCGATTCCACCTACCTCACCGGTAAGCGGGTGTTCATCTTTGGCGATGCCACCCATGCGATTGCCGCCGCCCGCATCGCTAGCCAGGAGCTGGGTTTCAAGGTGGTGGGCCTGGGCAGCTACAGCCGTGAACAGGCCCGGGAGGTGCGCGCCGCCGCCAAGGATCTGGGGCTGGAGGCCCTGATCAGTGACGACTACCTGGCGGTGGAGAAAGCGATGGCCGCCGCAGCGCCGGAATTGGTGCTCGGCACCCAGATGGAAAGGCACAGCGCCAAGCGGCTGGGGCTCCCCTGTGCCGTGATCAGTTCACCTCTGCATGTGCAGGATGTGCCGGCTCGCTTCTCGCCCCAGATGGGCTGGGAGGGGGCCAATGTGATGTTCGACACCTGGGTGCATCCGCTGATGATGGGCTTGGAGGAGCACCTGATCGGCATGTTCCGCCACGACTTCGAATTCGTGGAAGGCCATCGCAGCCATCTGGGGGAAGCGCCGAAGCCGCTCGCCACCAATAGCGCAACCGTTGGCTCAAGCGCTGCGGCCACCGCCTTGCTTGAGGCCCCTACGGCCCCTGCCACCAGTGATATCAGTATCGGCGATAGCAGTATCGGCGATATCAGCATCGGCGATATGGGCCTCGCCGATTCAGCTATGGCCGCGGTGCTCAGCTGGACCGCCGACGGAGAGGCCGGCCTGGCCCGGATTCCCTTCTTCGTACGCGGCAAGGTGCGGCGCAACACCGAGACCTACGCCAAGGACCAGGGCATCACCGCCATCACCGAGGAGGTGCTCTACGACGCCAAGGCCCATTTCAGTCGCTGATGGGCGTGGCAGTGCCGCCGTCAGGGCGGTGATCAAATTTCCAAACAGCTGACAGCCCGAGGTTTAGCACCGCCAACCCCAGCCACTGCCCTTACCTGCCACCACCTATACCTGAAAAGACCAGCAGGGCAGCGCCAGTTTCAGTTAAATAGCATCAGTTAAACGGCTTCAAATCTAGTTCTAGCTGCAGCTAAAGCCACTCATTTCTCACTCTCTCACACTCTGATCCCATGACCACAACCATCTCGCGCCTCGATGGTGAAGGCAGCCTGCAGGTTCACCAGGACGACTCGATGAAAATCGAGGCGGGAGCCCTGGTGATCGCTGTTTACGGAAAGGGCGGCATCGGCAAATCCACAACCTCCTCCAACCTCTCGGCCGCCTTCTCCAAGCTGGGCAAACGGGTGCTACAGATCGGCTGCGATCCGAAGCACGATTCCACCTTTACCCTCACCAAGTCGATGGTGCCCACGGTGATCGACATTCTCGAAACCGTGGACTTTCACACCGAAGAACTGCGGCCAGAAGACTTCGTCTTCGAGGGATACAACGGCGTGATGTGCGTGGAGTCTGGTGGTCCGCCAGCCGGCACTGGCTGCGGTGGCTATGTAACTGGCCAAACCGTGAAATTGCTCAAGGAGCACCACCTGCTGGAGGACACTGATGTGGTGATCTTCGATGTGCTAGGTGACGTGGTTTGTGGCGGCTTTGCCGCACCTCTCCAGCATGCTGACTACTGCCTGATCGTAACCGCAAACGATTTCGATTCCATCTTCGCGATGAATCGAATCATTGCGGCGATTCAGGCCAAGGCGAAAAACTACAAGGTGCGACTCGGAGGAGTAGTGGCCAACCGCTCGGAAGAGACTGATCAAATTGATCGTTTCAACGATCGGGTGGGCATGCGCACCATGGCCCATTTCAAGTCGGTGGATGCCATCCGCCGCTCCCGCCTCAAAAAGTGCACAATTTTTGAGATGGAAGAATGCCCTGAGGTTGTGGCCGTGCAGGAGGAATACCTCAAGCTGGCCCGCAATATGCTGGAAAACGTAGAACCCCTAGAAGCCGTGTCGCTCAAGGATCGTGAAATCTTCGACCTGCTGGGCTTTGATTGAGTTGACTTAGCCTTGATTGAGCCGGCCAGTGCTTACTGAGCCGGCTCTTTTTATTGAGCTGGCTCGCAGCTGCTCAATACATTGCAGCAAATCAAGCCCCGAACCTTCCCGGGGCCTGATCAGCTCCAAAGCAATCCAAAGGCGAAAGCGTCGAGTCCGATGTTTGGCCTAAGCGATAATTCACTTAGGCGGTATTCATTTGGGAAGTATTTCAATCATCCGGTGCTTACTCAGCCGATTTTTCGCTTAAGCGGTATTCACTTAAGCGGTGTTCGCTCAAGCGATAGCGGCGAAGCTGTCGCGGAAGGCGGCCAGGGTGGTCTCGATGTCGGTGTCGCTATGGGCCAGGGAGGTGAAGCCGGCCTCAAAGGCACTGGGGGCCAGATAGACACCCCTTTCCAGCATGGCTCGGTGCAACCGGCCAAAGCGCTCAGTATCGGCAGCCTTGGCCTCGCCGAAGTTGCGTACCGGACCGTTACAGAGGAAGAAACCAAACATGGCGCTGATCGAGCCGCCGGTGATCGGTAGGCCAGCCGCCTTGGCCGCCTCCAAGATGCCGCCACTTAGACGCTTGGTAATCGCCTCCAGGCGCTCGTAGGTGCCGGGCTGCTTGAGCAATTGCAGCGTCTTGATGCCAGCGGTCATCGCCAGAGGATTGCCACTGAGGGTGCCGGCTTGGTACATGGGGCCAGCTGGAGACACCATCGCCATGATCTCGGCGCGGCCGCCGTAGGCACCCACGGGCAGGCCGCCACCGATCACCTTGCCCATGGTGGTGAGGTCTGGGGTGATGCCGAACTTGGCCTGTGCACCGCCGTAGCTGATGCGGAAGCCGGTCATCACCTCGTCAAACACCAGCAGAGCGCCGTTGTCTCGGGTGATTTCGCGGATGCCTTCCAAGAAGCCGGGCTCGGGGGTGATGAAGCCGGCATTACCCACCACCGGTTCGAGGATCACGCCGGCGATTTCGCCTGGATTTTCGGCGAACAGGGCCTTGACCGCCTCCAGGTCGTTGTAGGGGGCTGTGAGGGTATTGGCGGTGGTGCTGCGGGGCACGCCAGGGGAATCGGGCAGCCCGAGGGTGGCCACCCCGGAGCCCGCCTTTACCAGGAACATGTCGGCGTGGCCGTGGTAGCAGCCCTCAAACTTGATCAGCTTGTCGCGGCCGGTGAAGGCCCGCATCAGCCGCAATACGGCCATGCAGGCCTCGGTGCCGCTGTTCACGAAGCGCACCATCTCCACGCTGGGCACCGCATCGATCACCAGTTCGGCCAGCTGGTTTTCCAACAGGCAGGGGGCGCCAAAACTGGTGCCCTTTTCCAGGGCGTCATGCAGGGCGGCGATCACCTCGGGGTGGGCGTGGCCACAGATGGCCGGGCCCCAGCTGCCCACGTAGTCGATATAGCGGTTGCCATCCACATCCCAGGCGTAGGCGCCCTTAACGCGATCAAAGACAATTGGCTGACCACCCACCGAGCGAAAGGCCCGCACCGGAGAACTCACGCCACCCGGCATCAGTTTCAGGGCGTCGCTGAAAATCTCCTGCGAGCGGGTGGTGCTGAAAGCAGGAGCAGTAACGGAAGCCGAGATCAAGGCGCGATCCGCGGAGAAGACCAACAACTATCTTGGCCCAGAACCTGCCCCTCTGATGGCTGCCTTGGGGACCGCTGACTGGGTAGGTTGCAGATTCAGCAGCCCCAGCGGATCCAGTGACCGGCGACGGGCCCCGCATCGATTGGCCCCGACTGCAGCGCAGGCTCGTCAACCTGCTTCCCCCCAGGAGCGTGGTGGCCGCCCGCCAGGAGCTGCTGGCCTATGACTGTGACGGCCTCAGCCTCCACCGCCACAAGCCCCCGCTGGTGGTACTGCCGGAGACCACCGACCAGGTGGCGGCGGTGGTGAAGCTCTGCGCCGAAAACGGCGTTCCTTTCGTGGCCCGGGGCAGTGGCACGGGCCTGTCCGGTGGGGCTGTCGCCGAATCGGAGGCGCTGGTGATCGCCACCAGCCGCATGCGTTCAATCCTGAAGGTGGACCTGGCCAACCGGCAGGTGGTGGTTCAGCCGGGGGTGATCAATAGCTGGGTGACCCGCGCCGTGGCCGGTGAAGGTTTCTATTACGCGCCGGATCCCTCCAGTCAGGTGGTCTGCTCGATCGGCGGCAACGTGGCCGA
>DGYA01000075.1:31722-45196 GCA_002396505.1 Cyanobacteria bacterium UBA5018
GCAACGTGGCCGAAAACTCCGGCGGGGTGCACTGCCTCAAGTACGGCGTCACCAGCAACCACGTACTCGGCTTGGAGGTGGTGCTACCCGACGGCAGTGTCACCCAGCTGGGCGGCAACCTGGCGGAGATGCCAGAACTGGACCTGCGGGGCGTCTTCATCGGCAGTGAGGGCACCCTGGGGATTGCCACGGCCATCACCCTGCGGCTACTGCAAGCACCCCAGAGCGTGGCCGTGCTGCTGGCCGATTTCACCGCCATGGAGCAGGCCGGCGAGGCCGTGCGCCTGGTGACGGCGGCGGGGGTGCTGCCGGCGGGGATGGAAATCATGGATAACTTCACGATCAACGCCGTCGACGACCTGTTCGGGCGCGATGAATACCCCCGCGACGCGGCGGCCGTGCTGTTGATCGAGCTCGATGGCCAGGAGCGGGAGGTGGCGGCCGCGGTGGCCTTAACCAGCAGCCTCTGCCACCAGGCGGGCGCCCGCACGATTCGCCAGGCCAGCGAGGCAGCCGACCGCGCCCTGCTCTGGAAAGGCCGCAAGAGCGCTTTCGCCGCCGTCGGCCGGATTACCCCCACCTACTACGTGCAGGACGGCGTCGTGCCCCGCAGCGCCCTGCCAGGGGTGCTGGCCGCAATCGAGTGTCTCAGCCGCCAGTTCAACCTGCCCGTGGCCAATGTGTTCCACGCTGGCGATGGCAATTTGCACCCCTTAATCCTCTACAAAGCCGATGAACCAGGGGTGAACGAGCGGGTGCAACAGCTCGGTGCGGAGATCCTGCGGCTGTGCCTGGAGGCGGGCGGCAGCATCACCGGCGAGCACGGCGTGGGCAGTGACAAGCGCTGTTACTTGGATTGGATGTTCAGCGCCGACGACCTGGCCACCATGCAGCTGGTGCGACGGGCTTTTGATCCTGACGCCCTGGCCAATCCAGGCAAAATTTTCCCCACTCCCGCCAGCTGCGGCGAGTCTTCCCGGCGCCAGGCCGCGCTAGGTCAACAGGGATCTAAACCTACCGGCGCCGAGCTGTTCTGAGCCCAGGGGTTCAGGCCTGTAAACCAAGGAATCCCATCAAAAATCCCCCTATTCCCCCAACTCTTGATCATCCTCTTCTAGGCATGGTGGCCAGGCCAGGTTCACGACCACCGGCGCATGGTCACTGGGTTGGAGCTGGCCGCGGGTGGCCTTGTGGATCACACAGCCGGTGGCACAGGCCACCAGCTCTTCGCTGAGATAGATGTGATCTATGCGCCAGCCCCTGTCCACCTCCCAGCCGCCGCTGCGGTAATCCCACCAACTCCAATGGCCGGCATCGGGCTCAAACAGCCGGAATGCATCCTGGAGCCGTTCATCCAGCAGCTCCGCCAGGGCTTGCCGTTCGGGCTGGCTAGCCATGATTTTGCCGGTGAGGCGATCTGGATCATGCAGGTCGCGGGCCTCGGGGCCGATGTTGAAATCACCCAACATGCAGAGGGGATCACCCTGCAGCTGCTGCAGCTCCAAGTAGCGACGAAGACCAGCCAACCAGGCCAGCTTGTAATCGTACTTTTCGCTATTTAATGAATTTCCATTAGGCACGTAGAGGTTGAGCACCCGTATGCCTTCCACCAGGGCGCTGATCACTCGCTTCTGGCTACTGAGCTCCAGGGCATCCGGATCATCCACCAGCAGCGCATCAAAACCTATGCGTACATCCTCCAGGGGCAAACGGCTCAGAATCGCCACGCCGTTGTAGGCCTTTTGACCACTGATTGCCAACTGATAGCCAAGGCTCTCGAAAGCGGCGCGAGGAAACAGCTCATCCACCACTTTGGTCTCCTGCAGGCAGAGCACATCCGGCTGCTCTTGCCCTAGCCAGGCCAACACTTGCTCCAACCTGGTGCGCACCGAGTTGACATTCCAGGTGGCGATGCGCATGACGAGGCACAGGGAAGGGCTTTAGGGCCATTAGCATGGCGTTCCGGGTCAACGCCGGATCCGGCCGCTGCCAGGCCCCGCCATGAACTCATCCCCAGCTGCCTCCTGTGCCCAGCCAGGGGCCATCGGCCCGGCCCTTTGCGCCTGGCGCCTTGGCTCCAGTCAACGGCTTGCGGCACTGCTTGCCCGCCTCGGCCCTGCGGCGCTGGCTGGGGGCCTAATCGCGGCCATGGGCGGCGCCGTCAATCCCGCCGCCGCGCAGCAGGCTGGCTATGGACAAACCCTGGGTTCGAGCCAGCAGGAACGGGAGGTGGATTTTGGCACTGGCCCCAAACGCAGCAGCTCGATCCTCGATTCCACCAATCCGCTGGATCTGATGAACAAGCTGCGCCGCGGCACCGCCCTGGATAACGCCACTCCGCCAGGCGATGCGGTGGATGCGGCCCTCAAGGACTTTCAAGTTCAATCTACCCCTGGCCAGAGCAAGCCTTCAACTTTGCCGCCTGGAAAAATTTCCGCAAGCCAGCCATCTGCAGGCCAGTTATACGCAGACCAGCTATACGCAGACAAGCCAACTGATCAAAAAGCCGCTGGACAGCAGCAGCCAGCTAAAACAAGCTCCCAGATTACCCAGCAGCAGCCGAATCCTTAGCTTAATAATGCTTTGCTATTCAACGCTTTTAGCTTCATCGGCTTTAGGGCATCTCGAAAACTACCAAAGCCCATTGATGCAAAGTCCATTGATGCAAAGTCCATTGATGAAAAGCCCATTGATGCCGTGCCGAGAGAAGCGCTGTAGCATCAGGCCTGCGCATCATTCCAGTGGGCGAAATGGGCATTTTCGAGGTGCCCTTTAGCTTAATCAGCTTTAACTTCTTCAGCTTTAGCTTCACTAGCTTTAGCTTCGCTAGCCTTGGCTTCATCGGTGCTGGGCTTTTTACCTTTGCTATCTTTCGTCGCTCGCAACGCCTGAATCCCCCAGGCCGCCGCCAGCCGATCCAGTCGCTGATCCCCCTTGCCAGGAGTCAAGGCGCGAGCCGCCGCCAGGCTCGCCTGGGCAGCCGTCAGTTGGCCCTGGTCTTGTTCAACCAGGGCGCGGGCCAATAAAGGCCTGGGATCTTGGGGGAAATCGCCAGCCAGGCGGCCCAGCAGCGCCTGGGCTTGAGCGGCCTGACCCCGTTTGAGCTGCAGGTTGGCCAGTAACAAACCAATTTGCAGGGCTTGGGGCTGCAGTTTCGGCTTGCTGGCCCGATTCAGGGCCGCTTCAACCAGCAGCTGGGCCTGGCTGCCGCGCCCGGTTTCAAGTTGCAACGACACCAATTGCTGAAGCGCCTCCAGCTGGTCTGGCTGGCGGCTTAGCAGTTGTTGGAGCCCGCGTTCGGCGCCGCTGAGGTCATTTTGTTCGCGGCGCAGTTCCGCCAGCAGCAATTGCAAGCGCCAGCGCTGGGGTTGCTGCTGGGCCAGCTGTTCCACCAGGGCGGTGGCCTCCGCCCGGCGCTCCAGGCCCACCAGCAGCTCTAAAAGCCGTTGGCGCTCGGCATCGGTGGCCTTGCCTGTCTGGAAGCGACGCTGCAGCACCTCGATCTCATGCTCCAGCTGCACCTGGGCGCCACTGGGACCCGCCCGCCGCTGCCAGTGCCCCAGCCCCCAACCGGCAGCGAGGGCAAGCGCCGCTATCGCCACTGCCGCCAGGCCGAGGATGAGGCCAGAACGGTGGCGAGCGGCGGGCATGGATGCGGATTGGCTTGCAATCCAGTCTGACGGCAAGACGCGACTAGATTGACCATTGGCCCTGACGGGCCCTCCCTTTCCAGAAGCGATGCGTCAGCACCCCATTCCCCCGGTCACCGAAGCGTTGCAATACCGGGCCATCGGCGTGGTGCGCGGCGTTTACGAACCCACCGATGGCGACCAGCTCACCCGTGGTTTGATTCGCTGCGCCGACGGCACTGCCATTGAGGCCGTGGTGCTCGGTCGGCTGCTTACCTTGATGCGCCGTCACCTGGATCTGTCCATTCCCCACCTCTGGGTGGTCTATCCCAGATCGCGCGACGAACAGGTGTTGCACCTGCAATTGGTGGGCGTGTGGGAGCCCAGTACTCTCACCGGCCCGGAAGAGCCCGAGGCCCCCAGTGACAGCCTGCCCGAAGGCGACGAATACTTTTCCGTGCGGGGTGAACTTATCTATACCCGCCCGGAAACTGGCGATTTAGTGGTGAAGGTGCGCCAGCTGCCCCGCCCCGATGGCAGTAAGCCGGTGCCCTTCAAGCTACAGATCAAGGGGCAGATCCCCCTGGAACACCTGCGCCATTTTGTGGCTCTCGATCTGCGCAGACAGGGTCAGGAGTTGCAGCTGGAAGGCTTGGAGGTGATCGCCCCGGTGGCCCAGCGGGGCAACCGCGGTGGCAAAAAGAGCGGCCGCCCTGGCGGTGCTGGTGGCGCTGGCGGCGGTGAGCGCAGCTCGAATCGCGGTATTGGTCGCGGCTCTAATCGCGGCTCCAATCGCGACGGCGAGGGCCGGGGCTCGGCTGGGGGCGACAACCCTGGCAGCGGTAATGGCGTTAGTAGTGGCGTTGGTAATGGCGTTGGTAGTGGCGTTGAGCGCCCTCGAATTGACAGGAGTATCCGGCGCGTCGAGGTAACCAGAGGCGGCAGTGCCGCTAAGGAAGCCGCTAAGGAAACGGAAGCGACAGGCGCTGACGCCCCCCATCTTGTAACTGGACTGCGCAACGCCATCAGCCGCCCAGCCCGCTGAGATGGGTTTCTGGTGGGCCACCAGCGGCACCTGGATCAACCTGGCCGCCGTGCTGCTCGGCACCCTGGTGGGTTGGGGGCTGGGCCGCCGCCTCAACCCCGCCCTCGCCGACCAGTGGCGGCGCTGGTTGGGGGTGATCACCCTGCTGCTGGGGCTGGCCATGGCTAAGCCCCTGTTGGAGCAGCGCCTGGGGGCGCTGCCGGCCGTGCTGCCGGCATTGGTGGCCCTGGTGCTGGGATCGAGCCTGGGCACTGGCCTAAACCTGGAGGCAAGGCTGGGGCGCTGGCTGGCCCGTCACCAGCAAATCCCTGCTCAGCAGGTAGATCTCCAGCGGGATCCTGATCAGCAGGCCCGTCACCAGCAAATCCCTGCTCAGCAGGCCAGGGAAGCCAACAGCGGCTTGGCTAGGGCGGGCATCCTCAGCGGAGCCTTCCTGTTGTTTTGTGTGGGGCCGATGACGCTGCTTGGCTGCCTGCGCAATGGAGCCCTCGGTGAACCAGACCTGCTGCTGGTGAAGGCCTGCCTGGATGGTGTTAGCAGTGCGGTGCTGGCTTCGAGCGTGGGGCTGACGCTCGCCTGGGTGCTGCTGCCGATGGCGCTGCTGCAGCTGCCGCTTTCCTTGGCGGGGGCCGCCCTGGCCCTGGGCAGCGGGGATCCCACCAGCGCCCCAGTTCTTATCTTCTCCGCAGCGGTGGGTGGGCTGTTGGTGATCGCTCTGGCCCTGGAACTGCTCGACTTACCCCATCCTTCGGTGAGCAATGCCATGCCAGCCCTGCTGCTGGCCCCCCTGCTGGGTTGGGGGGTGCACTGAGATGGGAGTTCAGCGATGAATCAACCCCTGGCCGCCGGCCTCGCCGTGGCCCTGGTGAGCCTGGCCGCCGTGATCGGCCCAGCCCTGGGGCTATCGCCCTGGTGGATCACCCTGTTCACGGCCCTGGCCCTGGGGGGCCTCAGCCTCGATGCGGCCAGCTACGGGGGGCGGGGGGGCCATGTGTTGGCGGAGGCCCTGCCCGGTGGCCAGGCCCGCCTGCGCCGCATCGCCATCCATGAAGCGGGCCACGAACTGATCGCCGCCGAGGAGGCGATGCCGGTGCAGCAGGTGCTGGTGGGCAGCCTGGCCTGCCTGCGGGCCGGCCTGAATAGCAATGGCATTACCGAGCTGACCCCACCGGCCCAGGCCAAATTGCCTGCAGAAGAGCTGCGCCGCTGGAGCCGGGTGCTGCAGGCCGGCATGGCCGCCGAACAGCTCATCTATGGCGACAGCGTCGGCGGCAGCGATGATCGGGCCCTGCTCGGTCGGCTGTGGGGCATGTCGGGCTTTGATGCGGAGACGGCCCAGCGGGAACAGCACCGCGCCCGCCGCGAGGTGGCCCAGTGGCTGGAACAACACCGGGGCCGCCTGGAACAGCGGGCCGGCGAGCTGCTGCTCCAGGCGCCAAGGCTGGGCCGATGAATTTTGCTTTGCTCGATTGCCCCACGGGGCTGGCCGGCAACATGCTGCTGGCCGCCCTGTTCGACCTGGGCGTACCGGAGGCGGTAGTTCACGAGCCGCTGGCGGCCCTGGGACTGCAGGACGCCTATCGGCTGGAGCTGGAGGAGCGCCGCAGTGGTGGCCTGCGGGGCCTGCACTTAGATGTGCAGCTGCTGGAAGCCCAGCCCCATCACCGCCATTGGGGGGTGTTGCGGGGCCAGCTGGCGGCGGCCCCCTGGCCAGAAGCGCTGCGCCAGAAGGTGCTGGCGGTATTTGGCCTGCTGGCGGAAGCCGAGGCGGCCGTGCATGGCCATCCGCCAGAGCAGGTGCACTTCCACGAGGTGGGGGCGATCGATGCCCTGGTGGATGTAGTTGGGGTGTGCGCGGCTTTGCTGTGGCTAGAGGTGGATGAACTGGTGTGCAGCCCGCCACCGGCGGGTCACGGCACGGTGCGCACCGCCCATGGGCTGTTGCCGCTGCCGGCGCCAGCGGTGCTGGAGATCGCCCGCCGCAAAGCGATTCCCCTGGCCAGCAGTGAGGGCATGCCAGCAGGGGAGCTCACCACGCCCACGGGGCTGGCCCTGGCGGCCTGCTGGGCGAATCGCTTTGGCATCCCACCCACCTATATCCCCAAAGCGGTTGGGGTGGGGCTGGGCAGTCGCAGTCTGGATCGACCCAACCTGCTGCGCATCTCGCTGGCGACAGCGGCTGAAACCAGCGGCGCCCAAAGTGGCGCCCAGCAGCAAACGCTGCTGTTGCAGCAGGCCCAGATCGACGATGCCAGCGCAGAAGACATGGCCTTTCTGGCCGAGGCCCTGCGCCAGGCCGGTGCCCTGGAGGTGTTCAGCCAGTCGATCGCCATGAAGAAGGGTCGCAGCGGCACCCTGCTCTGCGCCCTGGCGGAACCGGCGGCGGCCGAGGCCCTGCGGGCTGTTTGGTGGCGCCACAGCACCAGCCTGGGGCTGCGGGAACAGCTGCAGCAGCGCTGGCGATTACCGCGCCGGATTGTGCAATTACAGACGCCCCTGGGCCCGGTGCGGCTCAAGCAGGCCCTAAGGCCCGATGGCAGCTGGCGCGGCAAACCCGAGCACGACGACCTGATCGAGCTAGCCCAGCGCCACCAGCTGTCGATCGAAGCGGTGCGCCAGCAGGTGATCCAGGCCGAGGGGCAGCTCCACCACCAACAAAGCGACCTGGAGAGCGACTTAACGCAATGAAAGCAATTAATCCGCAATTAATCCACCATTAACGCGATGAAAGCGACAGCGAAGGCAAAAGCGAAAAAAATGGTGTCGGCCTTCCAGCGAATTTGGATAGGCCTATCCAGCCGCCTATCGAGCTGGCTCACGAGCTGGCTATTTCGCCTACGCAAGATGGCCTTGCCGTCGCGGCTGAGCAGCGGGCTGGCTCAGCTACCAGGAGGACTGCGCCTGTGGATCAGCCTGCTAAGCCTTGGCTTTTTGCTGGCGGCCCTGGTGGGCAATGGCCAGCAACTGCTAATGATCCGCCTGGAAGCTCAGGCTTGGTGTTGGCTGGCCCTGGCGGTGGGGGTGAGTTTGCTCAGTTTGGTGGTGAATGGCCTGGCCTGGGGGGTGATAGTTGGCCAGCTGGGCCTGAAACCCCGCTGGCAGCCCCTGGTGGCCAATTACTTAACCAGTAATTTGCGCAAATATCTGCCGGGAGGTATCTGGCACCTGGCCCAGCGAGTACAACTACTGCGCGGAGAAGATGCCCCCCTGGAGCAGCCTGCCAGCGCTTCTCGGGCTCTGCTGGCGGTGCTGCTGGATCCACTGTTGGCGGCGATTGCGGCCCTGGCACTGGTGGCCCTGGGGGGTTGGCAGGGGGGACTGGGGGGGTTGGCACTGCTGCCGCTGCTGGCCCTGCATCCCCGCTGGCTGACGCCGCTATTGCTGCGGCTAGAGCGCCGCGAAGCCCAGCGCCTGGATATCAAAGTGAACGGCTCTGGGCAGCAAACCTTGGCCGCCACTCCCTGGCGTTCGCTACTGGCTCTGCTGGCATTTGTGTTAACTCGCTTTGCTGGATTCGCCTGCTGCCTGCAGGCCTTGGAGCTCACCAATAGCCTCGCCTGGAACGACTGGTTGGCCAGTTTTGCCCTGGCCTGGACCGTAGGCCTGGTGGTGCCGGCCGCCCCAGGGGGAGCGGGCGTATTTGAAGCCACGCTGCTACTGCGCCTGGCTGGTGCCCTGCCGGAAGCGCAGCTATTGGCGGTGGCGATCAGCTATCGCGTGGTGGTGACAATCGCTGATTTGATTGCAGCCGGTGCAGCTAGATGGGATCTAGGGGAACTGCGGCAGCATGAAGCTGGGCGTAGAATTGAAGCGAGTGCTGAATGAGTTAGAGGAGCGGCGGCAGGGTAATTTATTCGCCGTTCTTTATCGACAGGCTCTGAATGGCCTACAGGAAGCGGCTGGTTGGCATGTCGACGCAAGCCTTCTTTGCCGGCTGGGGGTGATCGATAAAAACTGTTGGCTTGTGCCAGAGGTTGAAACTTTCTCAACTTGAACAGTCCCTAGAATGCTTGCCATCATTTGGCCGCCGAGAGTCAAGAAGATCAAAAGAGATCATTAGGGGGCGGCTCATGAGCATGGCACGACTAGGTACTCGTGGGGAGTTAGAACAGTTTCCTTAGAAGAGGTCAGGCTTGATACTTCTGATAGAGTTGAAACAAGAAACTCATCCTGGCGCCCTCGGATTCAAACTTAAAATTTCCATAAGTCTTGTCGACTTGCTGATCGAGGACTTGGTGGGCCTTGGTCAAACCCGGTGGCATCGTGAGGGGATCGTAAAGCTGAGCAAGGCTGGAATCAGGAAATGAGGCGCGAGCATTGAGAACGGCTTGAGCGGCAGCTTCCACCGCGCGTTGCTGCTTGTCGGTTGGCTGCAGCGGTAACTGCCAGGAAAGATGACGCCCCTACCGCCCTTCAGGCGGCCATTGCCAATGTAGCCGAGATGGCGTCGTTTTCAGGAGGTGGTGGGTTGATCCAGACCACCTCAGGTTGTCGCCAACAACGGGTGCTGCGGCTCCATCGCCGCGGGTGCTGTTGGCGAGCCCGCTCGTAGACAGCAGCCCGTTGACGGGCGATGGCGACAGCCTGGCCGCTATGCCGCTGTGCGGGCGTTACGAATCGGATGCCGCTGTGGCGGTGCCGGTGGTTGTACCAGTCCACAAACGCCATCACCCAGTCGCAGGCCTCCTCCTGGCTGCGGAAGGGGCGCCTGGGGTAGTCCGGTCTGAATTTCACCGTTCGGAACAGCGATTCCGAGTAGGGGTTGTCGTTGCTGACCCTCGGCCTGGAGAAGGACCTGAGCACACCAAGCTCCTCCAGACGACTTTCCAGCGTTGCGGCCCGCATGGCGTTGCCGTTATCGGCGTGGAGGATCAGCGGCTGGGGGCGAGGCCTGCTGATCCGCTCCCGCAGGCAGGCGCGGCTGACAAGATCAGCAGCGATCTGGGCATCTTCCCGCTCGGCGACATCCCAGGCCACGATCTTGCGGCTCCAGACATCGACCACCAGATAGAGGTAGAGCCAGACTCCCCGAACGCTGGTGGGTAGGTAGGTGATGTCCCAGCTCCAGAGCTGATTCGGCCCGTCAGCCCTCAAGCGCGGAACGGGACGCGGCTCCTGTGGAGGGCGAGCCCGCCCGCGGCGATGGGCCTGACCATGGTCATGGAGCACCCGGTAGAAGCTGCGCTCCGAGCCGATGTAGAGGCCCCGATCGGCCAGAACAGGAACGATTTGCCCAGGCGGCAAGGCGGCGAATTCCGGCTGGTGGCAGGTGAGCAGGATCCGCTGGCGCTCTTCCTGCGTGAGGCGGTGAGACACTAGGCGGGGACTGCCTTTACGGCGATCCAGGCCGTCCCCATCACCCGCGAACTGACGCTTCCAGCGCTGCAGGGTCGTCAGACCCACGCCCAACAGCTCGGCGAGCTTGCAGGCCCGTGCACCGGCTGCCATGCCGGCATTGAGGATCTCCAGCGCCTTGCGCCGATCCTCGGGAGAGGTCAATCCCCCTCGTCCTCTCCCCAGTAGGCCTGGATCTTTTTTGAGGCGATCAGCAATGCCGCCGCCTCCGCCAGGGCCTTGTCCTTGCGACGCAGCTCCTGTTGGAGTCGTTTGATTTCGCGCTGGTCCTCCTGGTGGCGCTTCTGGAGGTCCTTCTGATCGGCCATCGTCAGCAGCGGCTGGGCATTGGCATCCTGGGCGGCCTGACGCCAGCGAGCCACCTGCTCGGGGAACAGGCCCCGCTCACGGCAGTAGGCCGCCAGTTCGGTGCTGTTCAGCCCGGCGCTCTCGAGGACCACGGTGAACTTGTCAGCCGATCCCCAGCCCTCGGGATCCTTCTGGCTGGCGGGCACCACCTCCCCCTGGAGCCGCCAAGCCTTGCGCCACTTGTAGAGGGTGATCACGTGGATCCCCAGCTCCTTGGAGAGCTCGGCCACGCTCTGCCGCTGGGGTGGCCCCATCCGCCTGCGAACCTCAGCCTTGACGGCCTCGCTGTAACGACGCATCGGTCAATTCCATCAAGCCCCCTGGTGGAGAAAGTGGTCGGGATGGAGAGGCGTCATCTTTCCTGGCAGAGGGGGCAGCGGCCAGGGAAAGTTATTGTAGACAATACCGACAGAATAGCGATAGTCACTCTTGAGTCGACCGCAGACAGTGCGCATCCAAGCATTGTGCATCAGCGATGAGAGAATACCAAATTGGTAGAGGGTAGCATCTGGGAGAATTTTGACCAGATTGCTGCACATCGTAGGTGGTTGTTCAAATCCTATCGGCAAATAGTAACGCCTTTCTGAGGAAGCTTCAGGAATGACCAAAAAGGAGCCCTTAGGAAAGTTTTCTACATGAAAGCGCGTTGGAGTGGCTGCCAGCTTCTTGGTCGGCATGCTTTTGCTTGCTAATCGTGATTGCTGTACTGCCTTAACTCGCTTCATTGCTTCGGGCATGGCCTGCAGTTGGGCTGGTGAGCAGTCGCCGAGCCATAGACACCATCGCTCATAGCCGTTGAGAAACTCATGAGCACCAATCCAGCGATGGAAAAAAGGCGTGGCCAAGGGCTCCAGCTGAAGAAAGGAATCCCGTTCTTCGGGGGTGAAGAGATAATGCCCGCCATCTATTGGTTTGTTGCCAATCGCAATGTGCGGCACTGCACAGAGGGGGTTGCTGCGTTTAAATAGCGTGAGATTTGGCCCGTCCACAAGATACGGATTAATCGTCTTTGCCTGGCTTCGCAATGGCTCGCCCTTAATGTCGTCGTAGGAAAATAGCCATTTAGGAGTTAGGTCTTCCGCTCCAAAACCAACTATCACACAATGAACAGCGGCATTACCGCGGGCTTCGTTACTCCAGCAGAACGTCCGGTGGGCAAAGAAGATGTGCATCCCCTGCTGCAGCATCCAGCTCCAAAGCACCCCTACCTGTTCACCCTGGCTGATGGAATTAGTTGAAACAAAAGCACAGCGGCTTCTACTATCGGCGATCAGTCTGGCTGTCTTCACATACCAGGCTGCTACGAAATCAAGTAGCCCCGCATTCCTGATCCCTTCAAACACACTATTAACATCTCCTTTCTGATCAGCACTTAGAAATTTGGCACCCACGAAAGGCGGGTTGCCCATCACATAGCTGAATCTGCCGGAGGGAAGCAGAGATGACCAATCGCATCTGAGGGCATTACCATGCACAATCGTGCTGCTGGCCTGAAGCGGAATCCGGGCGAAATACAAGCCGAACTCCTCAGAAATCAATAGATTCATCTGGTGATCCATCAACCATAGGGCAACCTGGGCAATCTGCGAGGGAAATTCTTCGATCTCAATGCCATAAAACTGATCCACATTTAGGCGAATCAACTGACTCACGTCCAAAATTAACTGGTCAGAGCGACTCAACTGCTTCAAAATCACCAACTCCAGCAAGCGCAATTCCCGGTAAGCAATGACCAGGAAATTCCCGCAGCCACAAGCAGGATCCAGAAATGTCAGCTCCCGCAGCCGCTGATGAAACTCCTGGAGCCGTTTCGTCTGGCCCTTCACCCGCTCAAATTCCTCCCATAATTGATCAAGAAACAATGGCTTGATCAATTTGAGGATGTTGGTCTCGCTGGTGTAGTGGGCACCTAAATTCCGACGGGCCGTACGATCCATGATCGACTGGAACAATGAGCCGAAGATTGCCGGAGATATCCGGCCCCAATCCAGCGCCGTGGCATCGAGCAATCCCTGACGCATGCGTGCATCAAAGCCTGCATGAGGCAAGGTCTCAGCAAATAGCAATCCATTCACATAGGGAAAATCAGCTATTTGCTCGTCGAGATTCTTCAGACGCTGATGAGGTGCCGTGTTCAAAACCTGAAACAATCCGCTGAGCTGGGCTGCCAGATCACTACCGTCTTCTGAAGTGCGCTGTTCAATGAACTCCTGAAACTGCTGCCGTTCAAAAATTCCTGTATCTTCCGCAAACAAACAGAAAAGTAGCCGAACCAGGTAGAGCTCAAGGGGGTGTCCGTCGTATCCCACCTCCTTCATCTGGTCATGAAGGCGGCCCATGGCTTCGGCCGCCCTGATATTGACCGGATCCTGCTCGCGGATTCGGTGGCGCTGATAGCCAGCGATAAAACCAAAAAGCTTTATCTGATTGTAAAAATCCTCCAGGGCGAACTCGTGCTGCTCATTCTCATCCAAGTCGTAAAGACGAAACCTGGCAAAGTCAGAAACAAGAACGTATTTTGGCAGATCGCGTTCGGCTATACCTGGAAAATAATCCAGGGCTTGGCTATAAGCACGATCGAGATCCTTGCCCCGAGATTTGTGCTCAACCAGCAGCGTTCCCTTCCAAAGCAGAACGATAAAACCCTGGCGATCCCCTAGCTTTTTTACCGGCTCTTCAAACGAAGCTACCCGCTTGCGGCTGATCCCGAAAACATAGAAGAAGCCATCCCAGAATGATTTGGCCTCAGCATCCTCTGAAGTCTCATCTGCCCACTCTTTTGAGAAAGACAGTGCCCGGCTCTTAATTTCGTTCCAGCTAATGGGCATAGGGCTGTCTCTGAACTAGAAGAAAAGCATTGCTGTCAGCTTAGTCGCTGGTGCGAATACCCGCCTAGGCGAGACCCTTGACGGGGGGCGCTAATGCCCTGGAAGCTTCGATGCGCCTAACGCTGCCCTTGAGTGGCAGGCAAAAAGCTTGGGTGGAAAAGCAGAGAATTGATGGCGGCCTGTCCACTCGAAGGGCTTGTTCGAAGAGTCGTTTTTTAACTTAAGTTATATTGGGCTTTTCTGATCGGTGACTTTCAGGAAAGGTGTCA
>DGYA01000080.1 GCA_002396505.1 Cyanobacteria bacterium UBA5018
CCGCCGCTCTGCGGCCAGCTAACCCGCCGCTCTGCGGCCAGCTAACCCGCCGCTGGCGCTCCGCGGCCTCGACACAAATGGGCAGAGCTCAGCAAAGCCCATTGGTGTCGAGGCGGCAGGGCTCGGGTTTACTCCAATACCAACTCCAGGAGTCCCTTGGCCAGCTCCGCCATTTCGGCGGCGCTGAGAGCAGGCTGGGCTTGATCACCAGCGGCCCAGCGAGAGGCCACCGTCACCTTCAGGCGCACCGGCGCCGCCACAGCAGGCAGCTCCTCTGCGGGTTCTGCAGTTGCTGGGGCGGCATTGGTGGTTGCGGGGTTGAATGCCCCGACAGCCTGCGAATGCTGCCAGGAGAAGAGGCCCGCACCTGCACCGGCGATGCCGGGGAATGCACTGCCATCAAAATCGCTGCCACCTAGCTTATTGCTGTCAAATTCAGCATTGACAAATTTAGGGTTAGGTAATTCACTATTGGCAAATTCAGAATTACCGAATTCAGAATTACCGAATTCAGTATTGATTAATTCAGCGTTGGTGAATGGAGCAGGGGTAAATTCAAGGGCTGCGACTGTGGTACTGGCGGCCAGCATGTTGCCGGCCAGGATATTGGTGGCTGTTAAATTGTCGCCAGCAGTCTGCTGCAGCCAGGGTTTGGCATGGTTGCCAGGGGCTAGGGCTGATGGGCTGGGCGATGGCAAAGCTGGCTCCAGCGCAGTGGCCAGAGCTGAGGGCAGAGCTGAGGGCAGTGGCGGGAATACCGCCGGCAAATTTGAAGCCGCCCCTGAACCTGGTTCCCTGCCATCCCGCTGGGGAATGCCAGAGGCTTGGCGAGCTGCCAGCTGCAGCGCCTCTACAAGCGAATCAGCAGCAAAGCCGCTGCACAGCTGCAGACCTTGAGAGGCGATCGCCAGCAGCACTGGATCGCCACTGCGCCTTTGCGCTAACCGGTAGTGCTGCTCGGCTTCCGCCTGCTTGCCGAGGCCGTAGAGCAGGGTGTGGCCGATCAGCAACTCCAGCCGCAACCGCAACACATTGGTGGCACCCAGCTGCAGGCTGGCCAGCAGGGCCTGCCCGGCATCGAGCGCTTCACTCCAGTCGCCCCGGCTGTATAGACGCTCCACGTTGGCAAATGCCTCCAGCTGGGGCTTGGCGCTGGACTGAATGCCGAGCTCAGCAGTTGAGCCTGAGTTGAACTCTGAAGAGGGCTCGGAAGTTGGCTCTGAATTGGGCTTGGCGCTTAAATCAACCATAGGTAGGGGTGACGGCTTCAGGGAACATCAGTTGATGGAGAGCTACTGGCCTGGGCTGCGATTGTGGTCTTATCTTTGCCATCGCTGATCGCAGGGGTCGGGGGATGAAGCTGCAGTATGTTTTTATCCCAGGTGAAGCGCCACTCCCCGGGCAAATCAACCTGGCCAGGCCCGCTGTAGCTAGCTAATCTAGAAAGCAATTTATCTAGTACCGCCGCCGCCAGCACCTGGGCGCTGTTGCTGACTATCCAGTGGTGCAGCAGACGCCTCTGGTTGGCAGCCTCCAGGCCAATCAGGGACTGGCGCCGCAGCGACCTGGGGCCTGGGCTGAGCGGTTGCAGGGCCAGATCCAATAACTCCAGTTCTCCCTGCAAATCAGCCGCCATGCGAGCAGCTGTGCCGCCAATCCGGCGCGTGGCTCCGGGGTGCAGCTCTTCCAGCACCGGTATCACCGCGCTGCGCACCCGGTTGCGGCTGTAGCGCAGCTCGGCGTTGGAGGAATCCAGCCAGATCGGCAGCTGCAGCGCCTGGCAGATGCGGGCCGTCTCCTCCCGGCTGAAAATCAACAGAGGGCGCACCAACTGGATGCCCTCGGCCAGGGGGCGCTGCTCCCGCAGGCTGGCCAGGCCGCGGCGATCGCTGCCTCTGGCTAAGTGCAGTAGCAGGGTTTCGGCCCGGTCGCTGGCGGTGTGGCCGGTCACCACATGGCCGCAGCCCCGCTGCTGGGCGCAGTCCACCAGGCCGGCGTAACGCCAGGCGCGGGCACTGGCTTCGCTGGGGGGCTGTTGTTGCCGCTGCGCCTGAGGCGGCTGATCACTGGACTGCCACTCCCAGCTGGCCAGCTGGATCTCCAGCCCCTGGCCGCCGGCCCAGGCGGCGATTTCCCGGGCCTGCTGGCTGGATTCAGGCCGCCAGCGGTGATCGCCATGCCAGAGCCGCAAAGACCAGTGGTGCAGCCGCCGCAGATCCAGCAGCAGGCCCGTCAGGGCCATCGAATCCTGGCCGCCGGAGAGGGCCACCAACAAAGAGGCCCCCTGGGGCAGCAACTGCGGCCGGCGGCGCAGCAGCTGGTGCAGGCGCAGGTGGTAGGGGCTCCAGCGCTGGGGCGGCGGGGTCATGGCCGCAACGCTAGGGGTGGGAGAATCGAGCCACTTATTTCATTAATGGCATGACGCGCCTCGATCACCTGCCCGTTTCGCTGCAGGCCGCCCTGGTCGAGCGCCGTCTGCTGAAGGTGATCGCCGGCCTGACCAACTTCGACGCCGTTGCGGTAGAGCGCATCGCCCGCGCCGCTGGTCGGGGCGGTGCCGACCTGCTGGATGTGGCCTGTGATCCGCAACTGGTGAGCCTGGCTGCCGGCGTTTCCGGGCTGCCGATCTGCGTTAGCGCCGTGGATGCCGAGCTGTTCCCCGCCGCCGTGGCCGCCGGTGCCGCCATGGTGGAGATCGGCAACTACGACGCCTTCTACCCCCTGGGCCGCGTCTTTGGGGCAGAAGAGGTGCTGGCGATCTGCCGCCGCACCCGGGAGCTGCTGCCCGAGGTGGTGCTGTCGGTGACCGTGCCCCACCTGCTGCCCCTAGACCAGCAGGAGCAGCTGGCCCTGGATCTGGCCGCCGCAGGCGCCGACATCATCCAAACGGAAGGAGGCACCAGTGCCCGGCCTTTCAGCGCCGGCACCCTGGGGCTGATCGAGAAGGCCGCCCCCACCCTGGCGGCCACCCATGCCATCAGCCACGCCTTCGCCAGCGCCGGCGTTGCCGCCCTGCCGGTGCTCTGCGCTTCGGGCCTGTCGGCGGTGACCCTGCCGCTGGCGATTGCCGCCGGCGCCGCCGGCGTGGGGGTGGGTTCAGCCGTGAACCGCCTGGAGGACGAGCTGGCGATGGTTGCCGTGGTGCGGGGCCTGCGCGCAGCCCTCGGCGGCGGCGTCATCGCTAGCGTCTGAGGCAGCTACTGCTGGAGTGGGATCTATGGGCAATCCCCTGCACTGGCTGGCCCAATGGCCGATCCGAGCCGCGGTGCTGCTGTTCGTGGCCTGGCTGCCCCTGGGGGTGGAGCTGGATGGCTTCCTGCCCGCCCTGATAGCGGCGGGGCTGATCGGCCTGCTGGGGATGCTGCTCACCCTGCCGCTGCAGGCCCTGTTGGCCCTGCCCTGGGCGATCGCCAGCCTGGGGGGTCTGATCTTTCCGGTTACCTGGCTGTTCAACTGGCTGATCAACGTGGTGCTGTTTGGGCTGGCGGCGCTGCTGCTGCCGGCCTTCCGGCTGCGCTTCGGGCTGTTCAGTGCCCTGCTGGGGGCGGTGATCTATTCGCTGCTGTCAGCCCTGATACTGCGAGCCTTCGGGCTTTAGTTGTAAGTGTGGAACAAATGGGCGGATTTACGCCCGCCTGGAACTGTCGGTTGATGACCAGCCCAGGCGAAAATGGCTAAATGAGCGGCCCATTCGAACTCCACGCCCCCTATCAACCCAAGGGCGACCAGCCCCAGGCGATCAAAGGCCTGGTGGCAGGCCTGGGGCGGGGTGAGCAGTTCCAAACCCTGCTAGGTGCCACCGGCACCGGCAAGACATTCACGATCGCCAACGTGATCGCCCAGACGGGGCGGCCCACGCTGGTGCTGGCCCATAACAAAACGCTGGCCGCCCAGCTCTGCAATGAGCTGCGGGAATTTTTTCCCAACAATGCGGTGGAGTATTTCATCTCCTATTACGACTATTACCAGCCCGAGGCCTATGTGCCCGTATCGGATACCTATATCGCCAAAACCGCCTCGATCAACGAGGAAATTGACATGCTGCGCCACTCGGCGACCCGGTCGCTGTTTGAGCGGCGTGACGTGATCGTAGTGGCATCAATCAGCTGCATCTACGGCCTGGGAATTCCGTCGGAGTATCTAAAAGCAGCTGTAAAATTCCAGGTGGGAGAAGCCATCGATTTGCGGGGCTGTCTGCGGGAGCTGGTGGACAATCAATATGCCCGCAATGATGTAGAGATTGGCCGCGGCCGCTTCCGGGTGCGGGGCGATGTGCTGGAGATCGGCCCGGCCTATGAAGACCGGCTGATACGTATTGAGTTGTTTGGCGATGAGGTGGAAGCGATTCGCTATGTGGATCCCACCAGCGGCGAGATCCTGCAGAGTTTGGAGGCGGTGAGCATCTATCCAGCCAAACACTTTGTTACCCCCAAGGAACGACTGGAGGGCGCCATCGCCGAGATCCGCGGCGAATTGCGCCAGCGGTTGGAGCTACTCCAGGGCCAGGGTCGGCTTTTGGAGGCCCAGCGGCTGGAGCAGCGCACCGGTTACGACCTGGAGATGCTCGAACAGGTGGGCTATTGCAATGGCGTGGAAAATTACGCCCGCCATCTGGCCGGCCGGCCGGCGGGTACGCCACCGGAATGCCTGATCGATTATTTTCCCGACGACTGGCTGCTGGTGGTGGATGAAAGCCATGTCACCTGTTCCCAACTGCAGGCGATGTACAACGGCGACCAGAGCCGCAAGCAGGTGCTGATCGAGCACGGTTTCAGGCTGCCCTCCGCCGCCGACAACCGCCCCTTGAAGGCGGAGGAGTTCTGGCAAAAAGCACGCCAGACGATCTTCGTGAGCGCCACCCCAGGCAACTGGGAGCTCGGCCAGAGCGGCGCCGAGGTGGTGGAGCAGGTGATCCGTCCCACCGGCGTGCTCGATCCGGTGGTGGAGGTGCGCCCCACCGAGGGCCAGGTGGATGACCTGCTGGGGGAGATCCGGCTGCGGGCCGACAAGAACGAGCGGGTGTTGGTGACCACCCTCACCAAACGCATGGCCGAGGATCTCACCGATTTCCTTGCCGACCATGGCGTAAGGGTGCGCTATCTGCACTCGGAGATCCATTCGATCGAGCGGATCGAGATCATTCAAGACCTCAGGAATGGCCAGTACGACGTACTGGTGGGCGTGAATCTGCTGCGGGAGGGATTGGATCTACCGGAGGTATCGCTGGTGGCGATCCTTGATGCCGATAAGGAGGGCTTCCTGCGGGCGGAGCGCTCTCTTATTCAAACCATCGGCCGGGCGGCGCGCCATGTGGAGGGGACTGCCCTGCTCTATGCCAACAACCTTACCGATTCGATGGCCAAGGCGATTGCTGAAACCGAGCGGCGGCGGGCCATTCAACACACCTATAACCAGCGCCATGGCATCACTCCCCAGCCGGCGGGCAAGCGGGCCGGCAATGCGATCCTCTCCTTCCTGGCCCTGTCAAGGCGGCTGAATGACGACCAATTAGAGCAGGCCAGCGAACAGGCCAGCCACGATCAGGTGCCGCTGGAGGCGCTGCCCGAACTGATCCACCAGCTGGAAGATCGCATGAAGGCCGCCGCCAAAAACCTGGAGTACGAACAGGCCGCCAGCCTGCGCGACACGATCAAAAATCTGCGCCAAAAATTGGTGGGCAAGCCTAATTAATTAGGCGCTGGCCGCAGCGCCGGCCTGCTCCAACACCCCCTTGCTGCTGGGCACGGCGCCAGCCCGGCGCGGATCGATTTCCACCGCCAGCCGCAGCGCCCGGGCGAAGGCCTTGAAGCAGGCCTCCACGATGTGGTGGGAGTTGACGCCGTCTAGTTGGCGGATGTGCAGGGTGAGCCCGCTGTTGTTGACCACCGCCACGAAGAACTCCCTCACCAGCTCGGTGTCGTAGCTGCCGATGCGCTGGGCTGGAATCTGAAGACCGTAGCTGAGGTGGGGGCGGCCGGAGCAATCCAGGGCCACCTGCACCAGGGCCTCATCCAGGGGCGCCATGAACTGGCCAAAGCGGTGGATGCCGCGGCGATCGCCGAGGGCCTGGGCCAGGGCCTGACCCACGGCGATGCCCACGTCTTCATTGGTGTGGTGATCGTCGATGTGGGTGTCGCCCACGGCGCTGATGCGCAGATCCAGCAGGCCGTGGCTGGCCAGCTGATGCAGCATGTGATCGAGAAAGGGCACGCCGGTGGCCACCGCACACTGGCCGCTGCCATCGAGGTTGAGCAGCACACGCACCTCTGTTTCGCCGGTGACCCGGTGGATTTCACCAGTGCGCATGGAGCTAAGGGGGGAGATCACGAACGCCATCATGGCGAGCCGCCCGCTGGGCCAGTCAGTGCGCCCCCCTGGCAAGCCCAACCTCAGCTCAGCTCAGCGACCGGCATCCTGCAGGGGGCAGCCATAGGCCCGGAAAGCCGAATCGGCGCTGAGTAGAAGTAGCGATTCGCTGATCGATTGGGCCACCAGCAGGCGATCAAACGGATCGCGGTGATGCAGGGGCACCTGCTCCAGTGTGAGCAGGTGGGGGAGGTCGAGGGGCAGCAGCTCAAAGCCACACTCCTGGGCCCACTGGCTGGCCTGGGCCGCCGAGAGCGGCATGTCGCTGCGGGCCAAGGCGTGCTTGCTGGCGATCTCCCAGATCGAAACATGGCTGATCAGGATGCCATCCTCTTCCTCAACGCCTACAACCCTTCGACCACCAATCCGATCGCGATCCTTTGATCGCTGACGCCCAGCCAGCCAGGCCTCACACCAACCAGCCGGCAGCGAGCAACACCAGCCCATCCATGCGCTGGTGTTCCGCAATCGACAACTGGCGGTGACTTTCAGGAAAGGTGTC
>DGYA01000003.1:0-1528 GCA_002396505.1 Cyanobacteria bacterium UBA5018
CGCTCTGGTGGTTTAAAACCCGGACCATCGCTGGAGGGTGGTCACCGCTGCGCGGAAGCCTTATGGCTAGGAGGAGTTGCGGGAACTGCGGCCGATCCGCTCCCGCAGGCTGGACAGTTCGGTCGCCAGGGCGGTGAGCTGGGTGCGC
The DNA here is from genome assembly GCA_002396505.1 of Cyanobacteria bacterium UBA5018. Taxonomy (GTDB): domain Bacteria; phylum Cyanobacteriota; class Cyanobacteriia; order PCC-6307; family Cyanobiaceae; genus UBA5018. Next base: position 149 of record DGYA01000003.1, read on the forward strand.
AGCTGCTCGATTTCCTCCTGCTCAGCCAGGATCAACGCACGGACGGCAACTGGTATCGCCAGCCAGTCCGCTCCAGAAATCCCAGCCGGCGGGGCGTCCATCTCAAGAAGTCTCTGCCTCAGATAAAAACGGGAATCAAGCCGCCGTCAAGGGTTCACCAGGGATGAAGTTCGCGGTGGGCTGTCCCGCCCTCTGAACGGGTACAGGCTGCTTAGCGTCGGGCGCAACGATCTTGCGACATCTATGAACACAGATTCCCATTCATAGGCCCTGAAAGGGTCCGTCTGCCCCCAAGCAGGTGGTTGGACTGGCGACTTGCCCCATGTTGGTTGTGTACTCGCTCAGCTTCTTCACCTTCACGGGTTCTAGAGCGCCGGCTCCACCTTGATTTGGTCGCTGGAGCGAGCTACCTCAGGCCAGGTGCTCTACCTCGAAACCCCCTCCTCCGGCGCTCGCCTCAACTTGGCGGCTCGCCCGGGATTACATCCATGACAAGGACGCTGCCGACGGCTGGCGAGGCGGGCGTCCCCTTGTGGTTTCCTCCCACCTGATCACACTGCCCATCCGGGTGCGGTGGCCCACCTCAAGCAGGCGTTTCTGCGCGAGCCGATGGCCAGGATTGCCTCCGCATACCGCTTCGAGACCATGGTGCAGGAAACGTTGCAACTCGATGTCCTTCGCCGAGTACATCGAGTTGATGCTGCGCTCCATGCTCGCCAATTACCAGACCCGGCACCTCTCCCCCAGCAACCGTCCGACTGGCGCCTGAGCCAGGGCTGGGCGGCCCGTACTGAGCTGATCTATCTGGGCCGGGAGGATTTGTTCGTCGGAATCGTCGAACGTTATGACGAGTCTATCGTGGCGCTCGAGCACCAGCTGGAGCAGCTGGGAATGCCCATGGATCTGGCCTACCTTGAGCTGCAAAACACCACGCGCCCCAACAACCGTGACGGCAGCGGCGAGTCGCCAGGCCACAATCTCCTTATCCCGTTCGTGACCGAACTGGATATCAGCCTCTATCGCAGGGCGGGACAGCGCCCGGAGGAGCGCCTCTCGGCCGTGCCGGACCTGGATCGGCGCCTGGGTGCGTTCCAGCGGCGGCGCCAGGCCCTGGCCGCCAGCCCCAGCAGCGTCTCTATTCAGGTCAAACCCCAGTCAGAGTGGGTCTACCTGCCGAAGCCTGAATGAGCAGCGCGCAAGGGCTGCAGCAGCCTGGCCAGGGGCTGGAGCACGCCAAGCTCAGCTGCCTTGCGGCGGTGGATCGGCAACAGTGGAACGAGGCGCTCGAGCAGCTCAGCAAGCTGCGCGAGCTGATCGCTGAGGCTGGTGATGGCCCGGCGCTGGCTGGTCCTGATCCGTGGCAGGCGTACGCCGAGCTGG
>DGYA01000003.1:1805-2263 GCA_002396505.1 Cyanobacteria bacterium UBA5018
CATGCACAGATTGCTGCTGCTGCACCCCAGCCTGCCTGTGCAGGTGCCAGCGTGGATGGCCGTGGTGGAAGAACAGATCGTCCGGGATGGCGCCCAGTACTGGCGAGAACTGATCGGCCAGAACGAGCAGGCGGGAGAGCGGGCCCTTGAGCTGTTCGAGCGGCTGGCCCAGCTGCTCAGTCCCTGCCCGCTGTGGGTGCAGCAGGCCGTGGACACCCTGCGCGCCCTGCCGCTTCCGGAGCCGGGCACTGGTTCAGGCCTGCGGCTGGGCGCGCAGGGGCTGGAGCAGCCTGGCCAGGGGCTGGAGCACGCCAAGCTCAACTGCCTTGCGGCGGTTGATAGGCAACAGTGGAACGAGGTGCTCGAGCAGCTCAGCAAGCTGCGCGAGCTGATCGCTGAGGCTGGTGATGGCCCGGCGCTGGCTGGTCCTGACCCGTGGCAGGCGTACGCCGAGCTGG
>DGYA01000003.1:2538-47824 GCA_002396505.1 Cyanobacteria bacterium UBA5018
CATGCACAGATTGCTGCTGCTGCACTCCAGCCTGCCTGTGCAGGTGCCAGCGTGGATGGCCGTGGTGGAAGAACAGTTCGTCCGGGATGGCGCCCTGTACTGGTATGACCTGATCGGCCAGAACGAGCAGGCGGGAGAGCGGGCCCTTGAGCTGTTCGAGCGGCTAGCCCAGCTGCTCAGTCCCTGCCCGCTGTGGGTGCAGCAGGCCGTGGACAACCTGCGCGCCCTGCCGCCCCCGGGGCCAGGCACTGGTTCAGGCCTGCGGCTGGGGCTGGTGATCAGGCCCGGGGCTGCGCCCGTGCTGCAGGGCGCCGGGCGCCTCGATCTCAACCTTGGAGCAACGCTCCAAAAACTGACCGGGGACACGGAATCCCTGGAGCAATTGCTGGATCGCTATTTCAGCCAAGTGGCCGCCATGGCACCCAGCGGCGAGCTGGAGGCGGAGGACGCCACCACCAGCCTGATCCAAAGCGTGAACATGCTCTGGCGCCTGGGCGAGGAGCTCAACCTCGAGCAGTTTGAACGGCTGGCAGCGGCGGCGATCGCGTGGACGCAGCGCCTGGGGCCCTCCGGCCTCGATGCGAATTCGGCCAGCTCGCCGCCTCCACCGCTGCAGCTGAGCAACCTGCCACTGGCCCTGGAGCTGGACGCCAACGAGCTGGCGCTGCTGCAGCGGGTGCTGCTGGCTCCAGACAGCCTGAGCGGAGCCCTCGATCGCCTGCAGAGGGGGGAGATCAGCCAGCGAGGTCTGGGCGGATCCCCGGGGACAGCGGGCCTGGGCTCCATCGACACGGCAGAGGCTCTGCAGCGCTTCCACCAGGAGGCGGGCTTCTACGCCAGTCGCAGCGAACCGATGAAGAGCCTGGAGTGCTGGAGCGAGGGGGCCCTGGCCTGTCTCACCAGCGTGGCTCTCTGGGGCGAGGGGGCCGTGTGGGCGAAGGATCGCACCACCCCCTGGCTGTATCTGCCCGTGGCCCAGGCGATCGCCTCAGGCAGCGGCCGGCTGCAATCGATCCACCGGCCGCCGGAGCTGGAGCAGATCCACGGGCGGATGGCGGACGAAGAAGTGCTCTACTTGGGGCCGCTGGCGGAAGCGGTGCAGGAGCAGCATCGATCCGGCAACAGCCTGCGGCTCTACCACGATCTCGAGATCAAGGGCTACGGCCTGCGCTGCCTGGCACCGCCGGAATCGCGCCCACCCCTGCGCCCCCACGGCGGCTTCGAGAGCAGCCTGGAGCACTGCCTCCAGGCGGTGGAGCGGCTGCAGGGGCAGACGTCGTTCAGCCTGGCGCTGGTGGAAGCAGGGGCCTACCGGCTGCCCCTGTGCGCCGAGTTGCGTCGCCGCTTCGGCCTGACCTGCCTGGGGCTGGGCCCTCAGCAGCACCAGCTGTTCGGGCTGGAACTGCCCGGTGATCCGCTCATGGGATTGGCCCGGCGCAGCCAGAAACACTGGCGGCGTCTCAGCCATGCCTTCTAGGTTTCTTTGGAGCCTTACGGGCACAAGGCTGCGCCTTGGTTCTGCGAACAGTTGATGGCCTTCTTCCCAGCTGAACTCTGCGAAAGGATCCTCCAGGCGAACGTGGCCGAGCAATGCGGTGACCTGGAGCAAGCAGTCAGGGAGCTCGAGGCCACCGCCAGCACGCCCACCCTTGGGGCAGCCAGGGTGCGGCTGCTGCGCCAACTCGGCCGATCGGAGGCCGCCACGCGGGGCCTCAACGATCTGCTGCAGGCCGAGCCCCCAGCCCTGGCGGCCCTACTGGCCAAGGCCGAAGCCCACCGCGCCGAGGGCGATGGCACCCAAGCCCTGGCCACCTATCGCCAGATCCTCGCCCTGGCCCCTGGCCATTCGGGCGCCCGGGGCGCAGTGTGGCTCCTTGGGGGCTCCGCGGTTTCGGCTCCTGAGCCGAAGCCCTCCGCACCCGCCGCCATCAGCTTCGACATCGAAGACGCCATCGCCGCCGCCGAGCGGGCCTACGCCGAAGGCGACTTCAAGCTGGCGCTGGACTGTTTCGAGCAAGCCTTGGGCACCAGTCCGGATAACCCCGATCTCGAGGCGGCGATCGCCCGCTGCCACCGTGAACGGGGAGACACCCAGCAGGCGGAGCAACTGCTGAGCAGCATCCTGGAACGCCATCCTCACCACTTCGCCGCCCTGCTCGGGCTCGCTGAACTGCAGGTCCATGGCGGTGACCACGCCGCAGCGGCCCATTGGTATCGCCTGGCGATAGAGCAACAGCCCGACAACGTTCTCCTTCTGTCCACGCTGGTCTGGTGCCTCCTCACAGCCGGCCAGCCCGAGGCCGCCGCCGAGTCGTTGGAGAGGGCGCTCCGACTGGACCCTCACAACGGCCAGCTGCTGAACGCCTGGATCGAGCTCTGCCGCAGCCGCGAAGAGCTTCCCCAGGCCCTGGAGGCCTCCAGCCGCCTGCTGGCCCTCGAGTCGGCCTCGGCTTGGGACCGGCTCCGGCACGTGGAGCTGCTGCGCCAGTGCCAACGACCCAGCGAAGCCCTGGCCTGCCTCGATCGCTTCGATGCCGGCGACGACCAGAAGCTGCAGGCCCATGGCCTGCAGGCCCGCGGCGTGTTGTTGCGGCAATTGGGCCAACTGCAGGACAGTCTCACGGCCCTGCGGGAGGCGGTGCGCCTCGATCCCACCTGCCCCGACCACGCCGTGGCCCTGGCCAGCCTGCTGGCCGAAATCGGGGCATTCCAGGAGGGTCTGGAAGGCCTGCAGGAGAGTGAACGCCTGATCGGTAGCGAACAGGGACTCGCCTCCCAGCCCTGGCTCCAGTTCGCCAAGGTGGTGCTCTACCGCGGAGCCGGCGACAGCGAAGCCGCTCTGGCGATCGCCGCTGGCCTGGCCGAGGATCCCCAGGTGGGCTTCAGCGCCCGGGTGCAGCGGGCCGAGCTGCTCATGAATCTGGGCGATGCCCGCGCCGAGGCGGCCACCCTGGGGCTAGCCCCCCTTGGGGCGGATCAACAGCGCCAGGCCCTGCTCAGCCGCAGCCAGTTGCTTAAGTGTGGCTACCGCTTCGAGGAAGCGATCGCGGCCCTGGAGCCCCTACTGGCTTCAGAACCCCTGGATCTGCTGGCCGCAGATATGAGCTGTCTGTTGCTGATCCTGGCGATTGAACTCGATGCGGCCCAGGAGCTGTTCTTCCGGATTCGCGCCGCCAAGCAGGCCAGCGGCATCGACCATCTGGTGGAAACCGCTTATCACGGATTGCACCGCTGTTTGCTCGAGGAGTTCAACACCAATCGCGTGGCTACCGATCAGCTCCGCAGCCTCTGGCGCCTGCCCGCCAACGAGCGCCTGGCGCCGGTTGCCCAGATGTTGAATCAGGAAGGTGACAGCACCGCCATAGCCATCTCACTGCTGATCTTTGCCCGGCAGGCCGGCCGCCTCGATTCCTGGAGTGAGCCGTCGCCGGGGGCGAGCACTGCAGCGGAGGCGGTGATTCCCGCTCAGGTTGTGCAGTACTGGGATGCCAGTGACATCCCTGATGGGGTGCGTTCCCTGATGCAGAGCTGGCCCCAGGCCAACCCCTCCTTCCGCCATCGGGTGTTCGATCGCGCCCGGGCCGCCGCCTTCCTCGAACGGCATGGGCCGCCGCTGGCGCGGCAGGCCTTAGAGGCGGCCCTGAGTCCAGTGCTGCAATCCGATCTGCTTCGACTGGCGGTGCTGCTCGCTGAGGGGGGCATCTACGCCGACGCCGACGACCGCTGCCGCTACTCGCTCGCACCCCTGCTTGGCGATGGCGTCAGCCTCGTGCTTCACCAGGAGGATATTGGCTCGATCGGCAATAACTTCATCGCCGCCGCGCCCGGCCATCCCCTGGTGGCGATGGCCCTGGAGATGGCCGCCGCCAATCTGCTCGAGCAGCAGGCCAGCAACCCCTGGTTCCTGAGCGGACCCGCCGTGCTCAGCCTCTGCTTCTGCCGCCTCTACGGCACGGCCCTGAGCGGCGCCGACGCGGCGCCACCGCCGGGGGTGCGCCTGGTCAGCCAGCGCCAACTGAGCCGCCGCATCAGCATGCATCTGCAGACGCCCGTGAAGGTGAGCGATGGCAGCTGGTGGGCCCCGCGGGGCGCCGCGGCAGGACAACAGCGGCTGATCCGGCGCCAGCCGCGGGTGATCCAGGGCGGCTGGCAGGGCCTCGCCGCAGGCGACGCTGCGATTGGTTTGGGTCCGAGAAACTTGCCGGTGTGATCGCAAAAGTTCTCGGCACCACACTGGAGTGGCGTGATCCCACCGCAACGGGTTGTTCAGCTGCTCGTCAGGCTGGATTGCGCGATGCCATTCGCCGGTGGCGGCTGCCATCGCGCGGGCACTCGGCTGGGGGAACTGCGCTAGCGGGGCAGGGGCAGAAACCCTCTTCAACCGAAGACTCCATGATCCCGGCCTAGCAGGGCCGATCGATGCGCCGGCGTTTGGCGGCGCATCGTCAAGTTGGCCTTCGAGGTTATCCCGCAACATCCGGCCCGCTCTCAGTACTGCCAATGCGGTCCTTTGGGCCACGATCACCAGCACTGGTTTCGGGCGAAGTTCTTCCAGCAGGACGGGCTCTGCTTCCGCTACCACGCAGCCAGCAAGCTGATCCTGGATTTGTGGCTATATTTGCTCCAAGTAGCCCCAGAGCTTGTTGAATGCCCGCATCTGGCCTGACGTCCAATGCCAGCTACGCCGGCTTAGCAATGAAACTTGTTGCAATAATTCCTCCTTGCACATAGGCATGCAGATGAGATTGAATTGCTTGAGATCTGCTCCCCAATGATGCGGCAAGGATTGGCGAGTAAGGCTGGCTTCTGAGCTCAAAATGCATTACCGGACGTTGCTCTCCGGCATCTTGGCCAACCAGTGCGATACGATAAGATCAATGCTGAATACATGCCGCAGGTCGCCGCAAATCTGAGCATAGATCGATGTACATAGACCATCTCCTAAATCTTTATAAGGATTACAATTTAGCTGGTAAGGTCTTCACAAGGGCAGCATCTCGGAGGGTTGCTCTTCAAGTCTTGCTTTTCATTCCAAATTGCTGTAACTGGAGACCCATGATGAATGACCGCCTGCGTGTGCTTCAACGGCAGCCTCGCCGAATCTCAATCACCTTGAGCTATCACGTGCACGAAGCGCTGCTCAGTCGCTCGGAAGAGGAGGGTCGCTCCGTATCAAACCTATGTGCATTCCTGCTGGAAGATGCACTTCGAGATTCGAATCGGGGTTTAAATATCAGCCAACCAGTACAGGCTCCCATTGGCAATCTTGGGCACTCACAGCGCAATGTGCATGGCAATGGCCATAATGTAACGGCGCCAATTATGCGCCAGCCACCTCAGCGCTAAGCTCAGATGTAAATTATGCGTTTTAAAAATTTCAATCTCCGTAGGGCGTGAGCGGAGGATTTTCGCTGAGTTGCGCCATCCTAAAGAGTCAGTATCCCAAGGAGTCAGTATCCTAAGGAGTCAGTATCCCAAGGAGTCAGTATTCCAAGGAGTCAGTCCAGGCGAAGATAGCGTCCAAGGCCGTGGCAATTAAAGCTTGCATTTTATGAATCCTGACGCGATCGCCTGGTGTTTAGCAGGAATCTCCTGGTGTTTAGAGAGATAACTAAATTTCCTGGGGTTAGTTGAAGGTAACGCGGCTACTTGGTTGTTGGCCATGCTATTGCAATCGTGTTCGCCTTTTTGGGCCTTGGCGGTGCGGTGACTGATGCTTGTATGGATCGTCCCTCCACCCTGGCGCATATTTTTCGGCAGATCGTTGCTTTAGCCGGCTGCTGATCGCCACTGATGGCATCGGCTCTTTGATCGAGCCGCTGCCATCGGCGCAGGAAGCCTGCATTGGTTGTTGGCCATGCTGCGGTCCTCCGCCCTGATTGTTTTTCCGTCGGGCTTTGGCAGACCTAGCCGCTACCAGCTGCAGCTGCCACAGCTGCGCAGAAGATCATTTGCTAAAGATGACATTTGATGTAGTCCCGCCAGCATGGGCCAGCTGCCTTGGGGACAGGTCAGCAGACACACCTAGCCTGAAGTGATCTAGCCACTCGCGAGACAGTGTCATGGCAGGGCGGCACGAGACCCTGATCTCTGGTCAAGACCTGACCGAAATCAGCACAGAGCTCAAACTCAATGGGCTCTCAACCCAGTCAGCACTCTGCATTGGCACTTACGCCTTAGGGCTCATCCAGGTGCAAATAAAACGCCTAGGTAAATTACAACCCAAGGTTCTGGCAGACGAGGATCCCGAATCACTACATCAACTAAGGGTTGGCTTGCGCAGGCTAAGAACAATTCTGCATCAATTCATGCCGGCCTTGGCCTTGCCCGAATCTGTGGATACGGACCGAATCGCTGCAGTGGCTCGGCGCACCAGTCTTACCCGCGACCTGGATGTGCTGGGCGAGCGCTTGGAACGACAACTGCTGCCGTTACTGCCCGCAGACGAGCGGCAAGGCATGGAAGCAGCCATGAAACGGCTGGGCCGTCAGCGCAATCAAGCCTTTGACCTGCTGGTGGATGCCCTGCGCAGTCCAAACTATCTCAAAATCCTGGCACGACTGCATCGTTGGCAGGATAGCCCTCGCTTCACAAAGCTTGGCGAACAAGCTATCGACCATTGGCTCTATGAGTTGCATGCTCCATTCACCGGTGTTTTATTTTTACATCGCGGCTGGCAGGCTAATGATTACAGAGCAGAAGAGCTTCACTCATTACGTAAGCTGATCAAAAACGCTCGCTATGCCCTAGAGAATCTGGAGCCATGGCTGGATTCAAAAATTCAAGATGGGATTTCCCAGCTAAGAAAGACCCAGGGCATCCTGGGGGATCTGCATGATCTGGGAGTGCTTGAATTAATCCTTGCCGACCATAAAATGCCGGTAAAACTTAAGAAACTTCCCGCTTTGCGAGCGGAAATCAAGCGCCAGCAGCGGCAGTGCTGGTTAGATTGGCAGCGGCAAGTAGCCGAGCTGCAAGGCAGGGATTTTCGAAATCAGTTTAGCTATGGCCTCTCAAGCTTAACACTAAAAGTATAATGTTACCCCAGGAAAGTTCAGGTGATGTTAGTGTCTCTTGCCGCAAGTTCGTTGTCAAGCTCGAATTGGCTTAGAGATTGTCTGCACTTGCTGAGATTCCTGCTCACTGTTGAGCAGTGGTAAGGCATTCGTTTCTGCGCGATCACCTGATTGTATTTACTGCGAACTTGCGGGACTGCACATTAGGGAGACTCTGGAAAGCCGCTATTCCTGTGATCCTGCCAGTCGTTAGCATTTGTGGCATCAGGGCGCAATTGGCCCTGGCCCTGGCTCTCCAGAGCTCGCTTAGGGCTTTGGAGCTTCAGCGATCATTGCTGGCTTAATACCGCCCGATCAGAGCAAAGAGAATTAATTCAGTCACCTGGCATGGCTCCGCCAGGCTGCTGTTGCCCAGTGGTTAGCGATTGGGCCTCAGCCCTGGCGGCGGCTTGGATCCAGTCAACCTTGCCAGGCAGCGGTTGTAGCGCCTCAACTGCTCAGCGGCCCGCGGCCGCTCAGGCTAGGCCCACTAGTTTCAGCGAGTAGTCCCACATCTTGGCGGCAGTGGTTGGATTGCTGGCCTTGTCGGATAGTTCCTGGCTGAACTGTTTGCCCCCCTGCTTTTGACGGTTACCCCAGCTCCAGTGCACACCAGATACTGCAAATTCTGGATCGGCCACCACCTGGGCCACCCGCTCGCCAGCTAGGGCCTGGCTCACATAGCCACCAGTGATGTTTTTCTGAAACCAGGGAAAAACTTTCTGGAACAATTGCGGCGTGTTGCGAAACAGGGGGGTGTCCGCCACACAACCGGGATAGAGAGAGCTGAATATAATCCCGGTGGTCTGGTGCAGCCGGCGATGCAACTCCTGACTGGTGATCATGTTGCAGAGCTTGCTATCTTTATAGGCCTTTCCAGGCTTGAATGGCTTGCCATTGGCCATGGCAATCGGCGCCTTAAAGCCCGCTTCAAAGCCAGACAGATCGCCCAGGTCGGCTGGGGCGGGGATGGGGATCTTGCCTCCCAATTCCTTGGAGTTAGCGGTTACGGTGCCTAGGATTATCAGCCGACGGGATGGATGGCTTGACTGCTGCAGGTCGGCCAGCAGCATTTGAATCAGTAGGAAGTGACCTAAATGATTGGTGGCCATCGACTGCTCATAGCCCTGGGGAGAGCGCTCAGGCTGTTTCAGGCGCGGTTTATACACCGCAGCATTGATCACCAGGGCATCGATTGGTCTGCCAAGGGATGCCACGAGGGTTTCCACCCCCACCCGCACGCTCTCCAGGTCGCCCAGGTCCATGCGTAGATGGCTGAGCTGGGCCGTAGGGATAGCCAGAGTGGCGGCAGCCGCGGCGGCCCGCACAGGATCTCGGTTCAAGGTAACCACGTACCAACCGCGATCAACTAGCGCTTTAACGGCGTTGAGGCCAACCCCTGAGGTGGTGCCGGTGATCAGAACCGTTCCGGGAGTGCCAGCGGCGCCTGAAGCAACCATGAACCTGAGCGGGCGATGACCTCCTAACTTACGGAGCCACCGAGCGCCAAGGCGGTATTGGCTGGCCTGGCTCAACTGTTGGCAATGATCCAAGGGCCTTTGTTGCGCTCTGCTTCTGCTCCTGCCAAACAACCCTCAGGCGGTTGGGGGCGATCCATTGGTTTTGCTCGCGAATCAGTCTTTGCTCGCCATTGGTGCTGAATAGCTGATCAAACCGCTCGCGGGCTTTGTTCAGTTTGCCTAGCTCCAGATCCAGCACCGCCGTTAGTTCGCCCTGGCGCTCCATCCGCTCTTGATAGGCGCCGGCCAGGCGCACCAAGCTCACCCCAATCAGCAAGCCCAGGGCCAGCTTCACGGTGAGGGCAATCATGCTGAAATGGAGCTCGCGCCGTTCCTGCTGCAGGCAGGCTTCGCTGGCGGCCTCTTCTTTACCACCGCCCAGCAGGCGGCCACCGCTGAGCAAGGGCTCCGGGGCGGGGGTGAGGGGCTGGATCGGGGCCAAAGCGCTGCGGCGCATGCGGTGTCCGGTGATCTACCCCAGAGAAACCTGCGCTCGACGCAGGGATCGGACTGCAGGAATCTGCGGGGCTATTTACCCGGTTCTAGCGCTTAGTCCCAGCTTTGCCAAGCTTTTGCCGCGGCGGGGGTCAGAGCTTGCCAAAGCGTGGGCTAACTAAAGCTTCCCTAAAGCTTGGTGTGTATAGGCGCCCCAGTCTTACCGGCGCCTTTGTGCTAAGGCACTGGTGAAGCTGGGGCGCTGGTTAGCTTGGGCACCCGCTGAAATTGCTGCTCAGGTGAGGCTGGAGTGAGCTTTGGGCTGAGCGGCCAATTCAAACGCGATCCTGGCTTGGGCCCAGCGATCTGGTGTTTGGATCAGCCGCTCAGGTTTGGCTGGGGATGTTTAGGAGTTGTAGAGGCTCACCGACAGACGCACGGCCAGTACGCCGGCGTGGGCGGCCACTACCAGAGCGATCAGCACTTCGGCTTGGCTGAGGGCGGAAACCATGGCAGGAGCGGCAATAGGAACAACAACACCATTGTTTGCTGTCAGGTGGCTACGGTCGGGCTGCTTTTGGCTTGCTGTCACAGCTCTTGATGGCCGATTCCTTTCAGGCGGCACCGGCCGGGGTAACGGTGACGGCAGATCAGCTGCTCCAGCTCGATCTCTCCCCTCTCCAGGCCTGGGCGGCTCTAACGCCCCAAGCCCTGCTGCAGCGGGCCGGGGAGCTGGAGCTGCAGTTCAGTTGGCCCCGAGCCGCCGAGGATCTCCGGGAGCTATCCGAGATCCCGGAATTGCGGCTGTGGGCGCTGCGGGCCGATGCCACCTATCCCTGGCTGCCCCTGGTATTGGAGAGGGGTAGCGGCCAGCTCACCCGCCATGTGGCGATGCTGTTACCCCATGGTTTCAGCCGTAACGAGGGCATCCGCTTTGCGGCCGAGAGCCTGGAGCTGTGGATGACCCATCGGCTGTTCCTGCTCGATGGCTGGGCCCGCAGCCAGGGTCTCAACTGTCGTCAGGGTCTTGGCCAGATGGCGGCAGTGCTTGGTTTTGAACTCGATGCCAGCTTTTGGCTTCCCCTACCGCTCGCCTGATCGCTGGCGCCATGCCAAAGATCTGATGCGGCAGTGCCGCATTTTTTTAATCCGGCACTGCCGAGGAAGTCGCTGTTTTTCGGAATCTCCCTTGGTGGAGCAGGAGGCTTATGGGCTGAGGGGGCTGAGGGGGCTGAGGGGACCTATGGGCGGATTTGCATTTTGATCGAACTGTTATTGCTGCCCGGCACCGCTTAGCAACAGCTGTACGGCGCGCCGTCCACTGTCCACCGCCAGCAGCAGCGTCATCAGCCTCAGTAGCCATACCAGCTGCTGCTCCGGCACCCGATCCAGCCGTGCCGCCGACCACTGGGCCGCGATCGCCGCCGTGCCCCCCAGGGTCAGCCCAACCCATACCAGGGCTCGACCGTTCTCGACAAAGCCCACCGCCGCAATGCTGGAGGCCGCTAACACCGCCAGAGTGCTGAGTCGAATCGCCAGGTGTACCGGCACGGCCAGCAGTTGCACCATCAGCGGCACCATCACCAGCCCGCCACCCACACCGAGCATGCCGCCAGCGAGTCCGGCCACCGAGCCCACCGCCGCCAATCCCGCCAGCGGCAGCTTGGTGATTTGCTTGCTGGCAAGGGACGGCTTGGGACTGATCATCAGGCAGAGCAGGCCATACATCGCCGCTTGCAAACCCAGCAGCTGCCAGCCCGATAGCGCAGAGCTCAAGTTGCTGAACAGGGCACCCCCCAGGCCAGCCCCCAGGGCGATCGCCAGGGCGGCTTTGCCAGGTAGTAGTCCCTGGCGCCAATGGGCCCAAGTGCCCGCCAGGGTGGTGGGCACGATTGCCAGGGTGCTGGTGGCCAGTGCCTGATGGGCTCCCAGGCCCATCAGCAGTAGCAGTGGTGAGAAGATCAGACCGCCGCCGATGCCCAGCAGGCCCGAGAGCAGCCCGGCCAACGCCCCCAGCGGCAGCAGCAGTGACAACATGGCCCAGGGCATTGGTTCCAGCGAAAATCGCGCTGCTTAACAGCTCAGCATCTTCTATAGCGGCGCTTTGGCCTTGCTCCTGCAGCACGACCCCTGCAGCCCGCCCCAGCATCCATATGGCCGAACCCCTACGCCTATTGCCTTGCTTCCAGCGGCCCGGCGATTGGCAGATGGCTCTCGATGCCTGGTTGCTAAGTCAGCGACAGCCAGCCCTGCGGCTCTATCGCTGGGGGGGGCGCCCCACCCTGTCGCTCGGTCTGCACCAGCGGCACCTGGAGAGCCATTGGTTGGCCTTGGCCCAGGCGGGGCACCTGGATCTGGTGCGCCGTCCCAGCGGCGGGCGAGCTGTATTGCATGGTGGCGATCTCAGTTACGCCTTGGTGTGGCCGGATGCGCCGGGTAACCGCCGCCAGGCCTACCTAGAGGCCTGCGCTTGGCTGCAGCTCGCCTTTGGGCGCATGGGTTTGCCACTGCAGTTCGGCCACCAGCCGGCTCGGCCGCAGCAGCCCAACTGTTTCGCCACCAGCACCGCTGCCGATCTGGTTCACCTGCCCACTACCGCTGAAACTGATTTCGGCATTAATCCTGCGGCTATTGATAGTGCTGGCATTGATAGTGCTGGCATTGATAGTGCGGCCACTAATGGCCTGGGCATCAAGCGCATTGGCAGTGCCCAGCATTGGCGGTCTGGGTGTCTGTTGCAGCACGGCACGATTTTGTTGGCACCGCCAGCGGCGCTTTGGCAGGAGCTGTTTGGCGGGCCAGCGCCGTCGCTGCCGCCCTTGCCCTTGGCGAGTGAGCAGCTGGAGTATTTGCTGTTGGAATGTGCCGCCGCCAGTTTTCCCCTGGCCCCAGTAAGCGAGCTAACGGCTCAGGAACTGGCCGCGATCGAAGCGGCAAGGCCCAACTACAGGGTTGATCCCCATCCTGCTGGCTGATAAGTTGCGCCGGCGGAATCGGCAATGGCTGAAGCAGCAATTTTTCCAGCTGGCCTGGATTCGATTCAAGGGGTACGGGCCTCCCCGGAAGCCACCATGGTGCGCACCACGGCGGCCAGGGCCAACCCCAGCGGATAGGTGTTTTGGCGGCGGGCCATATCGAGCATTGCCGCCGGCAGCCTCAGGCCCAGTTTGCGCAGTACCGCTTCTCCCAGTTCAGGCCTCTCGATCGTGCCACTGGGTAAACCTGCGGGGCTGAGCACCAGCAGCCGGTCGGTGGCGGCATCCTCCAGCTGCAATACCGCTTGCCACAGGGGAGCTGCCTCGCCAATGGTGGGCAGGCTGGAGAGGGGACGCAGGTAATCGGCGATGCGATCGGTGTCCCAGCGCTGCACCGGCAGTTGCTGCAGTGGCTGATCGTCGATCACCCCCCGCCAGTGGCCCCGGTCCGTCACCAGCAGCCAATCGCCCTGGCCCTCGCTGGGGCGCTCGGCCAGTCTCAGGCGGCTGAGTTCCCGCAGTTTGTCGCTGGCTTCCAGCACTCGATAGCGACGGCCGGCGGCATCGCGCACCTTCAGTTCGTTGAGGCTTTGCTGCAGCGCCAACATCTGGCTCTGGTTGCGGGCGGCTCCCAGGCCAAACCAGCCCAGCAGCATCAACCAGGCGCCGCCAATGCCGCCGCCCCTCAACAGCAGCACCGCCCCCAGGCCGATGGCCAGATAGGCCATAAACCGGCCGCTGCCATTGGCCACCTCCACCCCCCGCCGCTGGCTACCGGTGACCTGCCACACCAGGGCCTTGAGGATTAGGCCGCCATCGAGGGGCAAACCTGGCAACAGATTGAATAGGCCCAGCACCAGGTTCAAGCGCCCCAGCTCCTGCACCAAGGCCCCCAGCCAAGGGGCTAGGTGGGCGGCCAGATGGGTGCTGGCCAGTAGGCTCGCCCCCAAGGCCAGGCTGACGGCCGGGCCGGCGGCCGCCACCAGCAGCGCCCCCAAGGCGGTATCGCATTCCCGCTCCACGCTGGCCACCCCCCCTAGCAGGAACAGGGTGATGCTGCGCACTTTCACCCCCTGGCTAAGGGCCACCAGCGAATGGCCCAGCTCGTGGAGCAGCACCGATGTGAACAGCAACAGGGCAGTGACCAGGCCCAGGATCCACAGTCCGCCAGCGCCGAGGTTTGGGTTGAGCGCAGTGGCGCCCAGCTGGAGGCTGTACTGCTTTTGAAAGGCGAAGGTCACCAGCAGCAGGATCAAAAACCAGCTTGGATGGATGCGCAGGGGGATGCCGCGAATCTTGAGCAGTTGCCAGCCTTCGCCCACGGGCTCCGATCTTCCTGATTCCCGGCGCTGGCCGGGGTGAGACACAATCTTAGAAAGCTGTGATCGCCATGCCTTGGCGAGCGCTAGCCATTGCCGAGCAGATCAAGCTCCGGATCTGCCAGCTGATCAGCTCCAGGCCAGAG
The DNA here is from genome assembly GCA_002396505.1 of Cyanobacteria bacterium UBA5018. GTDB lineage: Bacteria > Cyanobacteriota > Cyanobacteriia > PCC-6307 > Cyanobiaceae > UBA5018. The sequence goes on from DGYA01000003.1 coordinate 15,989, forward strand.
GCTATTGGGGCTGGTGCCTGCATGGCGGCAACCAGCCCCCCTCCCCGCTTGCCGCTCCGATGGCCGCTCCACTGCTCAAGATCTGTGGTCTGCGAGATCCAGACCAGGCCGAAGCCGTGGCTGCCCTGGGGGTGGATGCCATCGGCGTGATCGGCGTTGAGGCCTCACCGCGGCATGTGTTGCCCACCGCCCGCCGCGCCCTCTGGCAGGTGGTGGCGGCGACGGCGCCCGGCTGCCAGAGGGTGCTGGTGGTGGCCGACCCAACCGAAGACCAACTGGCCCAGCTCTCCCCCGATTGCGGTCACCAAGTGCTGCAGTTACACGGCTCTGAAACTCCAGAGCGCTGTGCTGCCCTGCGAAAAAATTTGGCTGTGCAGGTCTGGAAGGCGCTGCGTATTCGGCGTCCGGAAGACCTGGCGGCCGTGGCGGCCTATGGGCCGGTGGTTGATGGACTACTGCTCGATGCCTGGGTGAGTGACCAACTTGGGGGCAGCGGCCAGCGCATTCCGCTGCAATGGCTGCATGGTTTTGAGTCACCAGTGCCCTGGTGGTTGGCCGGCGGCATTCGGGCTGAGCTGGTGGGTGATGTACTCGCCGCCTTATCCCCCACTGGCCTGGATGCCTCAAGTGGCGTGGAGCGCTCGCCAGCCGACAAGGATCTGAACCGGGTGCGCCAGCTGGTAAGTGCCGTAAAAGCTTGGCCAGCCGCTGGCGGCTGAGTAAGAGTCTTGGGTATGGCCCTTCGGTGGCCCTGATTCCGATTCGATGCCCCGATCAATGCCCCGATCACTCTGCAGATCAATGCCCCGATCAATGCCTAGATTCAGCTTCCGCACCCCCCTGCTGCTGTTTATGGCCGCCCTTGGCGGCTCCCTGGCCCCCTGCCTTACCTCCTTGCGCCTGGTGCCCTTCAGCCATGCCCAAGACCTAATCGGCTGTCAGTTAACCGATGCTGGCCAGCTGCAGTGCGTGCCTGGGGTGAGCGCTGATCCCCAGAGCCAAATCAACGCCATGCGCCAGCAGATCTCCAGCGATCTGCAGTTGGAGGGGGCCGTGCAGCAGCAGATCCAGGGATTAGAGCAGTTGACCCTGGCGGGCCAGGCCCGGGAGGGACAGCTTGTTAGGGCGAACTTGGCGGCAGCTGCGCTGGCGGCTTTGCCAGCCACGGCCTTCCATTGGTATCGCCTGATGCCCGGCGAGCGCCGCTGGCTGCTGATCAGTGGTGCCCAGGGCCCCAGTTATCAGTTGCAACCTGCAGATGTGGCCGCCAAGGTGATGTTGGTGGTGGCTATTCCTTCAGCCAATAGCGGCAGCCAGCGCCAGGTTTCCTCCAGGTTGGGCCCTGTGCTGGGGGTGCGGGCGCAACCTTGAGCTGGGGGCCTGGGCTAGCCGAGCTGGGGCCTGGGCTAGCCGCTGGATCTGCAGGGTTTTGCCGGGTTTAGCTGGGTAGCAGCTAGGCAGCGAGAGGCTCAGGTGCTCAGCAGATCTTGCTGTTGCTTAACCAACTCAAAGAATTCAGCCTTCAGGCTGGGGTCTTTGCGGAAATCACCACGCACAACGGAATTAATCATGCTGGTTTGAAGCTCCTTAACTCCCCGCCACTTCATGCAGTAATGCTGGGCTTTTACTAGAATAGCCAGGCCTTTTGGCTTGCAGAGACGTTCAATCTCGTCGGCAAGGATGATTACCGCTTCCTCTTGGATGTGGGGGCGGGAAAAGACCCAATCGGCCACCCGCGCAAACTTGGATAGGCCAATCACCTGCTCACCGGGCTTGATGCCAATCCAGCAATTGCCAAGGATGGGCACTAGATGATGTGAGCAGGCGGAACGGATTGAGATCGGGCCTACTGTGTAAACCTCATCTAGATTCTTGACGTTAGGAAAGCTGGCAATCTTGGGCTGAACGTGATAGCGACCTTTGAATACCTCGTGGAGATACATGCGAGCAACGCGCTCGGCTGTCTCCTGGGTGTTGTGATCATTCTCGATGTCAATAACCAGGCTACGCAGCAAATCGCGCACCTTGTCGGCAACCTCAACCTCGAGTTGATTCAGATCGCCTTCCTCTAAATGCTCAGAAATGTTATCGTTGGCGAGGAAGGGCACGCCCGCATTTTCCAGCCTCTGGCGAATGCGCAGACTGGCGGGAATTACTTGGGCATCAAGGATTGATATCGATGAATTTGAGGCTTGTGAATCTGGGACGTTTGAAGCTATTGCGGTTGAATCAATAGTGGCTGAAGCTATTGCGTCTGAATTTATTTCGGCTGAATCAGAGACGCTGGGCTCTGGGGTCAATGAATTGGGAGAAAATGAATTTGGGGACAGTGATTTGCTGGGCGATGCTGTAGTGGGCAGTGCGGTGGTGGTCAAGTTGGTAATTTTTGAGGGGAGGGTGGAGGTCATCGGTGGGGTCAGGGCATGCCTGATTCAGAGCACGCCGGCAGCCGGCATCAGGGTGAGATCTTCTACCACTTGAGTGGCAGGTTGTTGGGCGATATAGAGCAGAGCCTCGGCCGCTCGATTGGCATCTAGCATCGCATGGCGATCGAAGGAACTGTCAACACTTTCGCTGTCCCACAATGGCGTATTAACCGCACCCAAAGTGATCGTGGATACACGAATCCCATGGCTACGCTCTTCGGTGGCCAGGCAACGGCTGAAGGCATTGAGGGCGGCTTTGCTGGTGCAGTAGGCCCCCCAATCTGGAAATGCATTGCGGGCTGCATGGCTGCTGACATTGATCACCAAGCCCTGGCCGCGTTCGCGCAGCATAGGCAAAACCGCCTGGCATACCTGAAAAACAGAGGTGAGGTTGAGCTGCATCAACCATTGCCAGCGCTCTAGGGGCATTGCCGCCAGGGATCCGGTGTAGGCGGCTCCGGCATTGTTGATCACCACATCCGGACTGCCACCCCGTTGGCACAGCTCCTGGATTGCCGGGCTGATAGCCGCTGCATCGCTGAGGTCCAAGCAGGTGGAATACACAGTTGCCCCCTCTGCCGCCAGCTGCTCCACCAGCCGCTGAAAATCTGCAGAGCTGCGTGCCACAAGCAGCAGCTCGTAGCCAGCGCGGGCAAAGGCCCTGGCGGCCGCAGCCCCGATGCCCCTAGAGGCACCTGTGATCAATACCGCAGCCAAGGGATCGAGAGAGAGGGACGGTTGGCAGCATGGGTTCGCCCCAGGGCGATCCCGTACAAAACCTTAAGAGCTAAGGGTGGACTCTGGCGAGACGCAATCCAGAAACCGGCCCATGGCACGGTACTTAGCGTAGCGCTGTTCGAGCAGCTGCTCTTCCGAGAGGCTCCGCAGGCCAGTGAGCTCCTCCAGCAGAGCCGTTTTGAGCGTTTCGGCGGCCTGCAGGGGGGCGGCATGGTTGCCGCCGGAGGGCTCGGCCAGCACCCGATCCACGATGCCCAGCTTGAGCAGGTCGGCACCGGTGATTTTCAGCGCATCGGCGGCCACGGGGGCCTTGGCGGCATCCCGCCACAGGATCGAGGCGCAGGCCTCTGGGCTGGCGACTGTGTAGACGCTGTGCTCGAACATCAAGAGTCTGTCGGCCACGCCGATGCCCAGGGCGCCGCCAGAGCCGCCCTCACCAATCACCGTGGCCAGGATTGGCACCCGCAGCCTGAACATCTCGCGCAAATTCACGGCAATCGCTTCCCCCTGCCCCTGCTCCTCGGCCAGTACACCGGCGTAGGCCCCGGGGGTGTCGATGAAGCTGAGGATCGGCAGCCGAAACTTGTCGGCATGCTCCATCAGGCGCAGGGCCTTGCGGTAGCCCCCCGGGGAGGCCATGCCGAAGTTGCGAGCCACGTTTTCCCTGGTATCGCGACCCTTTTGGTGGCCCAGCAGCACCACCCCCTGCTCGCCAATGCGGCCGATGCCGCCCACCAGGGCCTGGTCGTCGGAGCCGCGCCGATCACCATGCAATTCGATGAATTCATCGGTGATTACCTGGATGTAGTCCAGAGTGCTGGGGCGCTGGGGATGGCGGGCCACCTGGATCTTCTGGGCCGGGCTCAGCGCATCGAAAATTTCCTGGCGGCGGCGGGTGGCCAGAGTTTCCAGCTGCAGCAACTGCTGACTGACATCAACTTCTGAATCCCGCGCCAACTGCCGGATTTGCTCAATCTGCTCCTCCAGCTCCACCAGGGGCTTCTCGAAGTCCAGTAGGGCGCGGCGGGCCATGGTGACGGGGATGGGGAGGAGGGGGCAGCAGGGAGAAGGGAGCGGGGCGCCGGCTGGGGCGATCCAGTGGGTTCAGCTGAATCGTTTCCTTTATCTGGGCAGTTTCATTTAGCCGGACCGTTTTATTTGGCTGGACCGTTTTATTTGGCTTGGCCGTTTTATTTGGCTTGGCCGTTTTATTTGGCTTGGCCGTTTTATTCAGTTTTGCCGTTTCGCTCAGCTTGGCAGGGCCGGCTGGTTGGCGGCAAGCGAGGCTTGCAGGCCAACCTGCTGCAAACTAATGGGCTGCAAACCGAGGGCCTGCAAGCTAATGGGCTGCAAACCGAGGGCCTGGAAGCCGTGGCGAAGTGAGGCCTCGCCAATTAAATCCATATTTTCTATGGTTATATTGTTGCGGCCCCAGCTGAAGTTGGTATGAATCTCTTCAAAGTCTAGAAGCATTGCCTCTGCAAAGCAGGCAAACATCTGGCGTTGGGGTTTTTCCATCTCGGCCACTTCCATCATCTGCCAGCCTATATCTTGGTGAAATTCCACAATGCCGCCTTTCAATACATGCACTGTTTCGCCCGAGGCCTTGCTATCAAGATTTTTTGGATAGCCGCCATCGATCATCAGGCAGGGTGAGCGGAGGTTTTTGGTATCGATGCTCAGGGTTTCCGGCAAGCTGGCTACCCACACCACCACGTCTGCCTCAGGTAAAGCCTCTTCCAGCGAGAGGATGCGTCCGGTTCCCAATTCCGCCTGGAGATCGATCAGCGGCTGGGGCTGACGGGCCACCAGCAGCAGTTCCTCTACTCCAGTGCGTTGATGAAGCCAGCGACAGACGGCGCTGCCGATGTCTCCCGTGGCGCCCACCACGGCCACCTTGGCCCGCTGCAGATCTATGCCCAGGGCGGGGGCATTGACCTCCACCTGGCGACAGATCACCCAGGCGGTATGGGTGTTACCGGTGGTGAACCGCTGCCAGTCGAGGGTGGTGGCCCGCACCTGTTGCTCCTTGAGCAGCTTGAAATCTTCGAAGATGATCGATGTGAAGCCACCCAGGGCGGTGATCGTGATGCCCTGCTTCTGGGCCAGTTCCATGGCGCTCAGCACTTTGCGCTTGGCCGTCTTGAAACGCCGCAGCATTTCTGGCACAAAAACAGAGTCGATGTAGGCGCCTTCGATGGTTTTGCCCGTGGGACTGGTGACCTGAATACGCTCCACCAATTGGGGAGGAGCGCTGCACCACATCTCAAAATCTCCTTCGGCATACTCCGGAAATCCCAGGGCCAGGGCCTTGCTGCGAGCCTGGTCGAGGCTGGTGGAATGACCGATCAGGCCGAACATGCGCTGGGGGTCGGGTGTCGCGCACGCTACATCCGACGATCAGCCCACCAGGGCGGCGGCAGCCATGCGGGCGATTTCGCGAGAGCTGAAGCCGATTTCGATCAGGGACTCCTGGTAGGAGCTGAGAAAATCTGCCATCAGGTCTTCCTTGTCCATCGCCAGCTTGGCCGCGTCGCCGGCCACTTGATCCAGCATCCTGCGCACCAGAGGCAGGTTTTCGCGATTGGCTTGTTCAAACTCCTCGCGGATCGTGCCTAGATTTGCCTTCAGCCACTCCTGGCCATAGTTGAGATGGGTATATTCATCCTTTACTACTCCCTCGGTGATCTTTCTGGCGAAGGGATCGGCAACCGGGATGTAAATGTGGTAGGCGGAGATGGCGAAGGCCTCGATCAGGATCGCCTGGATCAGCAGGCAGGTCACCACCTTGCCTTCTGCTAGGGCCTTCTGGAAGTTGCCGTGGAGGGGAGAAAAGAATCGCTTGGCGAAATCCATGTCAGCGCTGACGCCCAGGTTGTTGGCGCAGGCGGTGAAGCCCTTCATGTGCTTGAGCTCCATCCTGGCCAGGCGGCTCAGCTCCTCGGCCTGGTCTGGGATCAGCTTGCCGATGGAGATGTAGTTGTCATGGGCCTCTTGCTCGCCTTCGATGACGATGGCGTTGATGCGGCTGTAGGCGTCTTTATAGGTTTCGCAGCCGAAGTCAGGCAGGTTCCCGCAGGCCTGGCCTTGGGTGCTCGCTTCAGCCGGGGAGGCAAGGGTCGCCATGATTACCGCAGTGTGCTTCGAATTCGTCCAACTCTAGCCACCGCCTTCTGTTTGGGAGCCAATCGCCGCTCCAGGGGCGGGCCAGGGGGAGTTGAGCAGGCTCGAGAAGCGCCGCTGCCAGCCCGCCACCAGGCGTTTTTCCAGTTCCGCCCCCAGGGCGGCGCTGGCAGCGCCGGCATCGCCGATCACGCCGCTGCGGCTGATATCGCCGGTGAGCCAGGCACAGGGGGCCTGGCCCTCCAAGCTCCAGCCGGCGGGGATGGGCGGGCCTTGCAGGCCATCGGCAGGGCGCTCTGGCCCCACCAGCTCGGGTGCCAGGTGCAGCATCAGGCTGGTTTCCGCCTGGCCGGCATGGAGCCCTTGGCTGCGTTCCGGTTCGGGAATCAGCTCCCAGACCTGCTCCGGACCACTCCACAAAAAGCAGGGCAACACCGCCAAGCTCGGCCGGGCCAGGCGCAGTTGGCGGCTGGCCACCTGCAGCAGGCCGATCTGGCCGCCGTGGCCGTTGAACAACACCAGACGCTTGAAACCGGCTTCGGCCAGATTCAGTCCCACGGCTACCACCATCTGGATGATCAAGTCGGCCGGCAGGCTGAGGCTGCCGGCAAAGCCGCTGTGCTCCGGAGAGAAGCCAATCGGCTGGAGTGGCAATCTGGCCACCGCCAGCTGCTCCGACAGGCCGGCTAAGGCCCCATCCAATACCCGCTCGGCAAACAGCCCATCGGTGCCCAGGGGCAGGTGTGGTCCGTGTTGCTCCACCGCCCCGAAGGGCCAGATCACGGTGCTGCCTTCTCGTTGGGCCAGCTCCCTCACCGCTGGGGCCCGGAGCAGATCTAGTCGCCTTTGCATGGCCCCGGGGCCAATGTCGGCCTGATCACGTCCTTACAGTGTGAAACCCCATACAGCACTCCAGGCTCGATGGCCGGCACCGGCAACTCCCAGCCCTCCTCTTCGGCTCGCCCGGTGTCCCCCGGTGCGCCGCGACCAAAACCGGCTGCGCCCCTGCGCAAGCCGCCCCAGGTAATGATGATCAAGAAGGATGAGTCAGATGCCGGCGGCGCAGCTCCCTCCGGCTCAGCCACCGCCGGCTCAGCAGCAGCCCCTTTAGCAGTGGCACCCGTAGCAGCGGTCAAGACAGCAATCGCCCAGACAGGGGTGGCAGCCCCCGTTCGCCCAGCGGCTCGCAACGATGCCGAGTTGTTTGAGTTGGAGAGCATGGAGGGCATCACCATGGCCGACCTGCTCGGCCCCGATGCCAGCCGCCGCAGGCCAGCGGCCTCTGGCGGCGCCAAGTCCACCGCTGGCATGGCGGCCCCAGCCGGGGCGGCCCCGGCCCGCTCCGCCCCGCGCACCGTCGATGAATTCGACTTTGACGAGGAGGCTTTCCTCGCCGCCCTCGATGAAAACGATGGTGTTGGCACCACCGGCGAGGTGGTTAAGGGGGTGGTGATCGGCCTGGAGAGCGACGGGGTCTACGTGGATATCGGCGGCAAGGCGCCGGGCTTCATGCCCAAAAAAGAATGTGGTCTTGGCGTGATCACCAACCTCAAGGAGCGCTTCCCCAAGGGACTTGAGTTGGAGGTGCTGGTCACCCGCGAGCAGAACGCCGATGGCATGGTGACCATCAGCGTTCGCGCCCTGGCCCTGCGCCAGAGCTGGGAGAAGCTGAAGGCGATGGAAAAAGAAGCCAAGGTGGTGCAGGTGAAGGTGACCGGCTTCAATCGCGGCGGCATCACCTGTGATCTGGAGGGATTGCGCGGCTTCATTCCCCGCTCTCAACTCCTGGACGGAGAAAACCACGAGGCCCTGGTGGGCAAGACCCTCGGCGTCACCTTCTTGGAGGTGAATTCAGAGACCCGCAAGCTGGTGCTCTCTGAGAAAAAAGCCTCCACCGCCGCCAAGTTCGCCAATTTGGAGGTGGGCCAGCTGGTGGAGGGGGTGGTGGTATCGGTGAAGCCCTATGGATTCTTCGTGGATCTTGGCGGTGTCAGTGGCCTGTTGCACCAGAGCAGTATTACCGCGGGCCAGTTGCGAGACCTGCGGGAGGTGTTCAACCAGGGCGATCGCCTCAAGGCCCTGATTACGGAATTGGATCCAGGTCGCGGTCGCATTGCTCTCAATACAGCACTGCTGGAGGGCCCCCCGGGCGAGTTGTTGATCGATAAGGAGAAGGTGATGGCAGAAGCTGTCGATCGGGCCAACCGCGCCCGCTCGGTGCTGCGTCAGCAGGAGCAAACCATCTGATGACCAGCGCCTTGGCGAATCCGGCAGCAGGCCAGCAAACCGTTGACTGGGAGCTTGATTACTACTCTCGACCAATCCTCGACGCCGACGGCAAGAAGCGCTGGGAACTGCTGATCTGCTCCACTCCCATCCCCGGTCGGGATCTGGAGCCTTTCCGCCTGGCTGTTAGCTGCCCGTCTACCAGTGTTAATTCGATCTGGCTGCGGCAGGCTCTGCAAACGGCCATGGCCGAGGCCCAGCAGCGGGGTCTAGCGCCGCCACGGCGACTGCGCTGCTGGCGGGCATCGATGCGCACGATGGTGCAAAGGGCCGCCGAGGGGTTGGGTCTGGAACTGTTGCCCAGCCGGCGCTGCTATGCCCTGGTGGAGTGGCTCCAGCAGCGGCAGCAGCAGGTTTATCCAGCAGAAGATGGGTATCTTGTCGGCCCTCTGGCTCCCCCGGCCGCACCGATTCGCCCGGTGCCGCTGCCCCTGCCGGAGGCCGCCCGCGGCGATCGCTGGGCCTGGGCCAGCCTGCCCGCTGGCGCCCTGGCCGCGGCGGCGGAATGGGAGGTGGGCTTCTCTGGCCTGGTGCCCCTCCCAGACGATTTCGATCCCGAGGCTCCGGTGCCGGGCATTCGCCTGTTCAGTGCCAGTCGCGCCCTGGCCATCGCCGGCTGGTTGGCGGGCCTGGAGCCGGTGCGATTGGAGATGGATGGCCAGCAACTGGTGCTGGAGGCTGGCCTGGAGGATCGCTGGCTGCTCTCCAACTTGGCGGCCGATGCGGCAGCTGCCGCCAGCGAAGCTTTTGCCCTGGCTCGTCAAGGGGCCGGCGGGCTGCAGTTCATTGCCGTGCAGGCCGACGAGCGGGATCAGCGGTTTGAGGGGTTTTGGATGCTGCGCGATTTGCCGGATGCCTGATGGCCGAGGCCCTCGACCCTCCCTTTGATCGGCCTGACGCCAGCTTCAATTGCTTACCAGGCTGGACTTGGCTCGGTTGTTATGGAGGCCACTACCTCCAGGCAGATCTGCTGGCTGGCTTCGAGCACGGTTTTTTTACGCGCCAGTGGCATGGTCGCGGGCCCGATCAATTGGCTGGCTATGTCAGCGCCGGGGTGAGTGTGCACCAGCCCCGTCAGATTCACAGTGCCCTGGTGTTGCCCGCCAGCGCTGCCGCCGGTGAGCCCTGGCCGCAAGCCGATGGCCTATTCAGTGACGCTGGGGGCCAGAGTTTGTGGGTCTGCGGAGCGGACTGCACCCCAGTGCTGTTGGCCGATCCCAGGCGCGGGGCCGTGGCAGCTTGTCATGCGGGTTGGCGTGGGGTGGCTGGACGAATCTTGATCGCGGCTATCGAACAATTGGAAGCGATGGGCAGCTGCCGCTCCGATCTGCTTGTAGCCCTGGGGCCGGCGGTGAGCGGCAGTAATTATCAGGTGCAGCGGCAAGTGAGTATACAGATGGCACTGGGGCTTGGGCTGGCTCAGCAATACCCAGGGCCAGTTAGCCCAGAGCGTGCCCTGGAGGCGCTGCGCAGCTGTGGTGCGCTGCGGGATGATGATGCCCAGACCGGTCACGATCGCCTCGATATTCGCGCTGCCGCCCAATACCAATTAGAACTGTATGGCATACCGGCCGGCCAGATTGCCCTGTGTCCCTTGTGCACGCTGGCGGAGCCCTTGTTGTTTCATTCCTGGCGGCGTGATCAGGTGAAGGCCGTGCAATGGAGCGGTATTGTCAGTCAGGCCTGAACGCATCTAGGCCCTCATCTGTTTCGCCTCTGGCGGTGCCCTGAGCTAGTACGCCCAGGGGCCTGCTATGGCGATCAAGCCCTATTCCCGATCCGCTCTAGCCGCTGCTGGGCCTGCTGGGGCTGCTGATCATTGTCAACCCCCACCAGGTTCCGCTGGGCGTTGCAGCTGGCGTGCCTAGGAGCCGGCTGGGGCGTGCATCGATATTGCAAAAGGTTCCACGGGGATGCATAATGCAGAAGTTGCATAACCCACTCAATGCTTACGGGACCCGACCTGCTCGCCAAAGTCAAAGAGCTTGGCGATGTCAGCAAATCTGAGCTGGTGCGATCCTGTGGTTACCTGTCCATTAAGAAGGACGGATCCGAGCGCCTGAACTTCACTGCCTTCTACGAAGCCCTGCTCAATGCCAAGGGCGTCGATTTTGGCGGCGGCCCCAAAACTGGCAAGGGAGGCCGCAAACTCAGCTTCTTCACCAAGGTGCAATTCAATGGCAACCTGATGGTGGGCAGGGCCTACACCGCCATGCTTGATCTCAAGCCCGGCGACGAGTTTGAAATCAAGCTCGGCCGCAAGCAAATCCGCCTGGTGCCCCTCGGTGCTGAAGGTGTTGAAGAAGACGAGGAGTGATCTGCTGATCAGCAGGTGCAGCCCCTAGCAGGCTTTCTCCCCTAGCAGGCTTCTTTGCCAAGAGACCAGGCGTTTAGACTTGTACCAGCCTTCTCGCCTGCTCTCAGCCTTCTAGCCAGTTAACCGCAAATGCTGAGGGCTACCTGTTCGGCTAGTTTGATCCCATCGATCGCCGCCGACAGGATGCCGCCCGCATAACCGGCTCCTTCTCCGCCGGGATACAGCCCTGGAGTGTTAACGCACTCCAGAGTTTTTGCATGGCGTGGCATGCGTACAGGCGATGAGGTGCGAGTTTCCACGGCGGTTAGCAGGGCCGCCTGGCCGGCAAAGCCAGGAATGCGTCGCTCAAACACCGGCAGCGCCTCCCTCAGGGCCGCCAGCACAAACTGTGGTAAACAGGACTCCAGGCTGGTGTAACGCACGCCAGGCAAGTAGGAGGGCTGCAGTGCGACCTCGGCCTCTGCCTGGCAGCTGCCCCCGGCCAGGAAATCGGCGACGCTCTGGGCTGGGGCCTGAAAATCGCCACCGCCAGCGATAAATGCCTGGCTCTCCCAATGGCGCTGAAAGGCCACCCCCGCCAGGGGATCACCGGGCCCATCGCCATAGGGCTCCAGGTCCGCGAGGGTGACGTTGACCACAAGCCCGCTGTTGGCATTGCGTTCGTTGCGGCTGTGCTGGCTCATGCCATTGGTCACCACCCGACCTGGCTCGGAGGTGGCGCCCACCACCAGGCCCCCGGGACACATGCAAAAGCTGTAAACGTCGCGGCCCACCAGCTCCGCAGCGGTGCAGTGGTGCACCAATTTGTAATCCGCCGCCCCCAGCTGGGGGTGGCCGGCGGCCTCGCCGTAACGGGCTCGATCAATTAGCCCCTGGGGGTGCTCGATCCGCACGCCGATCGCAAAGGGTTTGGCCTGCATCGCCACCCCCTGGGCTCGCAATTGGGCGAAGCTGTCGCGGGCACTGTGCCCCATGGCCATCACCGCGTGACTGGCGCTCAGCCGCTCGCCGTTGGCTAAGACCAGCCCCCGCAGTTGGCGGTTGACCGGATCCAGATCCAGGCCATCCACCCGGCAGCCAAAGCGCACTTCACCGCCGAGGGATTCGATCCGAGCCCTCAGGCCCCGCACCACGGTGGCCAGCTTGAAGGTGCCGATGTGGGGCCGGTGCAGGGTGAGGATCTCGGCATTGGCCCCGGCAGCCACCAGTTCTTCCAGCACCTTGCGGCAATAGGCCTGGGGTTCACTTACCTGGCTGTAGAGCTTGCCATCGGAAAAGGTGCCGGCACCACCCTCGCCAAATTGGGCATTGGATTCGGGGTTGAATGGTTGTTCGCCCCGCCAGAACCCGAAGGTGTCGGCGCTGCGTTGTTTCACCGCTTGTCCCCTCTCCAACAGCAGCGGCCGCAGCCCCATCTGGGCCAGTAGCAGGGCCGCGAAGTAGCCGCAGGGACCGGCGCCAATCACCACTGGCCGGCAGCCGCTGGCGATCAACTCTGGTCGCTCCACCTCGACAGGTGCCACCAGGAAGCGATAGGCCGTATCCGGGCTGGCGGTTAGTTGGGGATCGGCTTTGGCCTTGGCCTTGGCCAGCAGGGCCTTTTCCACTGCCGGGGCCAGTTCCACATCCAGGCTGTAAACCAGATACACATCGGGTTTGCGGCGGGCATCGACGCTGCGTTTGGCTAGCCGCAGGCCGAGTAGATCAGCGGGCTGCAGCCGCAGACGTTTGACCACGGCGGCCTCCAGGTCGGCCTGGCTGTGGTTCAGGGGCAGCTTCAGTTGGCTCAGCCTCAGCATCGGCTCGATGGCTCCCAACCCTTCGCCTTATTCCAGCAGGCCCCCAGCTTCCCCATTCGTCGCTTCCCCCTGCCAGGGTGGTTCCAGCAGCAGTAGCGCGGATGACGATCACCCATTGCCCCCTATGTATGGCCCTGGCGGTGCTCAGCGCTTGGCGGTTCATGGCCCACTCGGTGATCCTGTGGCAGTTGCTGCAGCGGCCCACGGCCGAGTTGGATTCCCCAGCCGCTGCTCCACTGATGTTGCGCGGCGCCTGAAGGCGATCACCATGTCTGGCCGCCTAGAGCTCACCTACTTCGGTGCCAACGGCTGGCTGCTGGAGTTTGCCGATGCCACCGCTTCCCTGCGGGTGCTGCTCGATCCCTGGCTGGTGGGCCCCCTGGTTTTCCCGCCGGGGCCCTGGCTGCTGCAGGGAGAGATGGCCAGCTATCAGCCCGTGCCTGAGCGGCTCGATCTGCTGTTGCTCACCCAGGGCTTACCAGACCACGCCCATCCCGCCAGCCTTGATTTACTGCCTCGCCAGTTGCCGGTGGTGGCGGCGCGGTCGGCGGCGCGACTGTGCCGCGATCTGGGCTTCGCCAATGTCACCACTCTGATGCCGGGCCAGCGCCAGCTCAGCGGTGCCCTATCGATCACGGCCACGGCCGGTGCGCCGGTGCCCCAGCTGCAGAACGGCTATCTGCTGGAGCATCCTCTCGCTGTCATTTATTTAGAGCCCCACGGCTTTTTGCCCCCCGTCAGCCAGCTGCCGCCGCGGCGCCTCGATGCGGTGATCACTCCAGTGGTTGATTTGGGCCTGCCCCTGGGAGGCCCCCTGGTGAAGGGTCGCCAGGCTTTGCCAGAGCTGCTGCAGCGCTTTCAGCCCCGGACGGTGCTGGCCAGTTCCGCTGGCGGTGAGGTGGAGTTCAAGGGATTGCTCAGTCCGCTGCTGCGTCAGCGGGGCACGGTTGCCGAGGCGGCCCAAGCGCTCGCCGCCGCTGGTTTGGAGGCTTGCCAGTTGATCGATCCGCAGCCTGGGGTGCCCATATCGCTGCCCCTGGGGGCGCAGTTCTGAGCGCTGCCAACCGCTGGCTGCCTACTGCCGCTCCAGTTCAGCCACCAGCAGCCGGGTTTCGATGAGCGCATCGGGGTTGAGGCTGATCGAGTCGATGCCCTGTTCCACCAGAAAGCGCACCATCAGCGGGTCATCGCTGGCGGCCTGGCCGCAGATGCCGATCTTGCGGCCACAGTGCTTGGCCGTCTGGATGACCATGCGGATCAGCTCCTGCACCGAGGCCTGACGTTCGTCAAATAGATCCGCCACCAGGGCTGAATCCCGATCCAACCCGAGCGTTAATTGGGTGAGATCGTTGGAGCCAATCGAGAAGCCGTCGAAGCGCTCCGCGAAGGCCTCTGCTTCGATCACATTGCTAGGCAGTTCCACCATCACATATACCTCCAGTCCGTTTTGGCCCCGCACCAGGCCGTGGCGGGCCATCTCTTGCAAAACTTTGTCGCCCTCTGCGGGGGTGCGGCAGAAGGGCACCATCGGGATCCCATTGGTAAGGCCCATCTGTTCGCGTACCCGCCGCAGGGCCTTGCATTCCAGGCCAAATGCTTCGCGAAATTCCGGGGCGTAGTAGCGGCAGGCGCCCCGCCAGCCCAGCATTGGGTTCTCCTCCCGGGGTTCAAAATCGGCGCCACCGAGCAAATTGGCGTATTCGTTGCTCTTGAAATCGGAGAACCGCAAAATCACCGGCTTCGGGAAAAAAGCCGCGGCGATACGGCCCATCCCCAGGGCTAGACGATCTAAATAGAAATCTGCTGGCTGGTGGTATGGGGCCGTGCGGTCGGCGATGGCCTGACGCACGGCCGGATCCCGCAGCCGCTCGGGTTGCAGCAGCGCCATCGGATGCACCTGGATGTGGTTGGCGATGATGAATTCCAGCCGGGCCAGCCCCACCCCATCGCAGGGCAAGGCGGCGAGTTTGAAGGCCTCCGCAGGGTTGCCGATGTTGAGCATGATCCCGGTGCGGCTGGCCGGCAGCGCTTCGATGGTTAGCTCTTCCAGCCTGTAGGGCAGGGCGCCCCGATAGACGCGCCCCTCATCGCCCTCGGCGCAGCTGGCGGTGATCGTTTCGCCATCGGCGATGCGGCTGGTGGCATCGCCGGTGCCCACGATGGCGGTGATACCCATCTCGCGGGCGATGATCGCCGCATGGCAGGTGCGGCCACCCTGGTTGGTGATCACGCCACTGGCGCGCTTGAGAATCGGCTCCCAGTCGGGGTCGGTGCGCTCGGTTACCAGTAGATCGCCGACGCCGAATTGTTCAATCTCGGAGGGATCGGCCAGGATTTTGGCCCTGCCGCTGCTGATCGCCGAGCCCACCGCCCTGCCCCGGCAGATCACCTCGGCATCGCCAGGTTCCAGATGCCAGCGGCGCAGCAGGTTGCTGTGGCGCCGCGATTCCACCGTTTCCGGCCGGGCCTGGAGGATGAACAGCTGGCCGCTGATGCCGTCCTTGGCCCACTCGATATCCATGGGCGTTGGCCGGCCCCGCTGCCTGGAGTAGTGGCGCTCAATGGCGCAGCCCCAGCGGGCCAGTTGCAGTACTTCGGCATCGCTGATGGCAAAGCGCCCCTGCTCTGCGGCGGGCACTGGCAAAGTTTGGGTGGTGCTCTTGGCAGTGCTGCTCCCTGCTTCGCTGAGCACCGGCTCGCTGAGCACCATCTTCACGGCCTTGCTGCCCAGGCGTTTGCCTACGATCGGGGCATAGCCCTGGTGCAAGGTGGGCTTGAAAATGAGATATTCGTCGGGGTTCACCGCCCCCTGCACCACCGTTTCCCCCAGGCCGTAGGCGGCGGTGAGCAGCACCGCATCGCGGAAGCCGCTCTCGGTGTCGATCGTGAACATCACCCCCGAGGCGGCCAGGTCGGAGCGCACCATCCGCTGCACGCCAATGGAGAGGGCCACATCGGCGTGATTGAAGCCATGGATCTGCCGATAGGAGATGGCCCGATCGGTGAATAGGGAGCTGTAACAGCGACGGCAGGCGGCGATCAAGTTGGCGTCGCCGCTCACATTGAGAAAGGTTTCCTGCTGGCCGGCGAAGCTGGCATCGGGCAGGTCTTCCGCCGTGGCGCTGGAGCGCACGGCCACCGCTGGGGCCGGCTGGCCGGCCGAGGCCCCCAGCTGGTGGTAGGCGGCCAAAATCGCCGCCTCCAGATCCGCCGGCAAGGGGCTGGCCAGCAGCAGCGAGCGGGCAGCTGCCCCCGCCGCCCGCAGCGCCTCCAGGTTGGTGCTGTCCAGGCCGCCCAGCAGCTGGTGCAGGCGCTCGCCCAGTTGGCTGCTGGCGATGAACCGGCGGTAGGCAAAGGCGGTGGTGGCAAACCCCTCGGGAACCCGCACCCCCTCGGCCGTCAGCTCCCGGATCATCTCCCCCAGAGAGGCGTTCTTGCCGCCTACCTGGGGGATCGACTGGATACCCACCGCCTGCAGGGGCACCACCAACGGCGACGCCTGTAGTTGCGCTTCTAGGAGCGCCTGCGCTGGCGCTTCTAGGCAGGATCGCAATGGCGGTGCTTCGCGCTCGCTGGCGTCCTGGAGGCCCATGGCGACATTGACTGCTGACTTGAATCTGTTCAAGGCGCGGCGCTGGCAGCGGCGGCTGGGAGATCTCGCCCTGAACCAGGCGCATCCAGCCTGCAATCCGGCGCACTGCTTTGGGGCTGTCAGCGATGCCACAGTGGTTGCTTCGCCTCAAGTCTCCTAACCGTGCTTCGCTCCACCCTGCTCGCCCTGGCTGCCTCGTCGATGGCACTGGTGACCATGCCTGCCGCCCCAGTGCTGGCCCAGGGAGCCGCCACCAAGCCCGCATCCCAGGACGATGTGAACTTGTACAGCACCATGGGCGCTGTATCCGTCTGCGATTTGGCGGTAAGTGAACAGGTGCCGATCACCAAGTCATTGGTGGCAAATAGTAGAATGGTGGCCTATGTAATTGCCAGTCGACATGGCTCAGAGATCGCCGGCGTTGGCTCTAGCAAGCTGGGAAATGAGCAATTGGTGCAGGGCAGCTATATCCAAATCGTGCGCTGGGTTCGCCAGGGTTGCTACGACAAGCTGTCTGCCACCGATAAGGAAGTGATTGATAAGGTGATTGCTCAACTGCAGAAAGCTGCCCCTGCTCAAGCCCCCGGCGACAAAAAGTGATCTAAGCGGGTTTTGGCAGGCCCTGGTCCATGGGCAGTGCTGAGCCCTGAATTAATCAACGTTTTTGGGGCCAGTCACCGGCCCTTTAAAATTTTCTGGCCCAACTGGGCCAGTTGTTCCCAGTACCAGTTGCTCCCAGTACCAGTGGCTGAACCAGCAGGGGAATTTGCTGAGCCATTAATGATCAGGTTTATGGCTGGGAATCCACCTGGGATTCTGTTTTGGGATCTGAGGCTTGAGCTGCATTGGCATCGCTGGCCACTTGGCCAGCTTTTGGCCTTTCTGGCAGCACCTGGGTGAGCAGGCCGGCACCTAGTAGGGCGGCACCTAGGGCCAGGGCCAGGGGCCGGTTGGCGCTGGCGGCCCCGTCACTCCAGGCGGCGGCAGCAAGGAAACAACCCCCCAACAGCAGGCAGGGGACTAGCACTATGCCCTTGGCGGTGCGGTTGAGGCTCATCTAAGGAGAGATTCAGCTCGGAGTTGAAGGGGAACCGCAGCCGGGGGCATCGGTTTGATTGCTGGCCTGGCCGGCGGCGATCAGGCCGCTGGCCAAATCGTTTGCAGAACCAAGTTTTTGCACCCTGGCCAGCAAAATGCCGTCATGGCTGCCCAGCGGCCTGAGGTTTACGCGGCTGCGCCTGGGCAGCTCCCGGCGCAGCCAGGCCAGGGCCTGCTGCTGTTGTTCTGGGGCCACGCTGATGCAGGCCAGCTCCACGGTGTAGCTGCGGTTGCTGTCGCCCACCTGCAGCAGGGTGGCCGTACGCACCACCAGCACCTCAGCCGCCGCTGCCGCCCCTGGTGTAAGCCAGATCAGCAGGGTGAGTAGCCCCGCCAGCAGCGGACCCAGGCGTAAGGCGGCCCCCATGCTGTTCAGAGCTTGGCGCCGCAACTGGGGCAGAACAGGTGGGCACTGGCGGTGTGATTGCCGCAGCTGCCGCATGTGCGGATGGTGTCTATCGCCAGTTCCGGGTGGCTGGGTAGGCCCACCATCTGGGCATTGCTGGCTCCGGGGGGCACCATCGGGTAGCAGTTTTCGTTGCGGCGCACCTTTACATCGATAAAGGCAGGCCCGGGATGCAGCAGGGCCTCCTGCAGTTGGGAGCGCAGGCTGGCTCGATCGCTGATGGTGACGCCTCGCACCCCAAAGGCTTCGGCCAAGGCCTGGAAGTTGGGCATGCCGCCGGTCATCTCGGAGGCCGAGTAACGCTCCTCGTAAAAACTCTCCTGCCACTGGCGCACCATGCCCTGCCAGCCGTTGTTGAGCACCACTACCTTCACCGGCAGTTTGTATTGACTGAGGGTGCCCAGCTCTTGAATATTCATCAGGATCGAGGCGTCTCCGGCCACGCAGACCACCTGCTCATCGGGGAAGGCCACCTGCACACCCATGGCGGCGGGCATGCCAAAGCCCATGGTGCCGAGGCCTGCCGAACTGATCCAGTGGCGCGGGCCATTGAGCAGAAATTGAGCTGCCCACATCTGATGCTGGCCCACATCGGTGGTGAAGAAGGCATCGGGCGCCAGTTCTCTTAGGGCCACCACCACTTCTTGAGGGGCAATCTCTCCCTCAGGCGGTGGCACCACCAGCGGATAGTGATGTTTCCAGCTGCTGATCCGCTCCAGCCAGGCTTCGGTGCGGCCCTGGGAATCCTCGCCGCTGGTAACAGCCAACAGGGCCTCCAAGGCGGCCTTGACATCGCCCACCACGGCCACGTCTGGCAGGCGGGTCTTGCCCATTTCGGCCGCATCGATGTCGATGTGGATTACCTGGGCTCTGGGCGCAAAGCCATCGAGACGGCCGGTCACCCGATCGTCAAAGCGGGCCCCGGCGGCGATCAGCAGATCGCATTCGGTAACGGCAAAGTTGGCGTAGGCGGTGCCGTGCATGCCGAGCATGCCCACGGCCAGGGGATGGCGCTCATCAAAAGCTCCCTTGCCCATCAAGGTGGTGGTTACGGGCAGGCGGAAGCGTTCCGCCAGCTCCAGCAGCGGCCCATGGGCAGCGCCGCTGATCGCACCGCCCCCCACATAGAGCAACGGTCGGCGGGCTTGCCGCAGCAGTTCGGCCGCGGCGCCAATGGCGGCGGCGCTGGGGCTGGGGGGCAGCTGGAAACCGGCTGGGATGGCGCTACCTGGTTCCACCGGCAGGTAGTCGAACTGCTCGGTGCCCACATCTTTTGGCACGTCGATCAGCACGGGCCCAGGGCGACCGGTGGAGGCGATCAGGAAGGCTTCGGCCACGATCCTGCCGATGTCCCTGGGGTCGCGCACCACCCAGGAGTGTTTAACGATGGGCAGGGTGATGCCAAAGATGTCGGTTTCCTGGAAGGCATCGGTGCCAATCGAGGCCCGGGGCACCTGGCCCGAAATCACCACCATCGGCACCGAATCCATCTGGGCGGTGGCGATGCCCGTAACCAGATTGGTGGCGCCAGGGCCGGAGGTGCCGAAGCAGACACCCACCCGCCCGGTGGCCCGGGCATAGGCATCGGCGGCATGGGTGCCGCCCTGCTCATGGCGCACCAGGAAGTGCTTCAGCCAGCCCCGGGCTTCGGCCTTGTGCAGCTCGTCGTAGATCGGCAGGATCGCGCCGCCGGGGTAGCCAAAAATGTGCGACACCCCGTGGCGATGCAGAGCATCCATCAGGGCATAGGCACCGCTAACTCGCATCGGGCCATTGATGGCAGGCGATGCGGCGCTGGCGGGCATAGACGCTACGGCTGAGCTGGCCGCTGCGCTGGCTGTGGCGCTGATAACGGCGGCGGACTTGACCGCAGTAGTGAGGGGCGTGAGCGTCACGGCTGCGATGGGCCAGGTTTGCCTGACCACCTAACGGAATGAGGCAACACTAGGGCCGTAGGGGCCTTTTGGTGCCACCGCCCGCCGCCGCCGCTGGTTTTCAGCTATTTCGCGCTGGTTTTGAGCCAATGCCCGCTGGCTTTCATTTATTGCCCGCCGGCTTTCAGCTAGTGCTCGCCGGCTTTCAATCTGTGCTCGCTGGCTTTCAACTAGTGCTCGCCGGCTTTCAGCCAGTGCTCGCTGGCTTTCAATCTGTGCTCGCTGGCTTTCAGCCATGGCCCGCAGGATCCGGGCTGGATCAAGCCAGCTGCCCCGGTACCGCAGACCCCAGTGCAGGTGGGGGCCCGTTGTGCGGCCACTCATGCCCACCTGGCCGATTGGTTGGCCCGCCCGCAGCCACTGGCCAGGCACCAGGGTCACGGGGCCGCTACGCAAACTGCCCGCCTCGACCCTGCCGGCCAGGTGGCAGTACACGTGCTCGTAGGCCCCAGAACGAATCACCAGGCCGACGCCGCAGCCCTCATCGTTAATTACGTCTTGCACCACTCCTGTCCACCAGCTGCGGATCGATGTGCCGAGGGGAGCGGCTATGTCCAGGCCGTGGTGCCATTCGGCACTGCCCCCGGCACCAATACGGCTGCCGTAGTGGCTGGTGTAGCTGATGAATTGACTGACTGGAAACACCCCTGCATGCCAGGCGCCTACCGGCTGGGCGGCCGCAGCAGGCAGCTGCAGTGCCCCCAGCAGACCCAGTATTAAAAGCAAGCTTCTCATTGGCAGGATGCTGCTGGTTGAGCAGATCTGTGCCTGGCTTTGCTTTACCTGGAAGGTGCTTGCCAGGCTGTTCATCGCCAGATTTTTTAGTTCAGAGCAGGCCGAGTGCATGCAGCGGTCCGTGGCCGCTGATCAGCTCCAACAGGAAGGCGGAAAAGCCCACCATCGCCAGCCGACCATTCCACACTTCTGAGCTGTTGTTCCATCCCCAGGCCCATTTGTCCTGGGGATAGAGCTTCACCTTTTGAGGTAGCTCGGCCGCCTGGTCCAGGTTCACCTCTGGTCCGGCCAGGGCCCGCTGCACCAGATCGGCCAGGCCACGGATGAAGGAGGGGGTGATGTCCAGGGCCGGCACCCGCCGGAAGTTGGTGATGCCGGCCTCGGTGGCAATCTCCCGATACTCGATATCGATTTCTTCGAGGGTCTCGATGTGCTCACTCACGAAGCTGATCGGCACCACCACCAGATCCTTCACCCCCTGCTCCCCCAGCTGATGCAAGGCCTCATCGGTGTAGGGCTTCAGCCATTCCACCGGACCCACCCGGCTCTGGTAAGCAAGCGTGTAGGGGTTGCCATGGCCCAGATCTTCAGCCAACTGGCCCATGATCAAAGCGGCGCAGGTTTCGATTTCCCGCTGATAGGGATCGCCCGCTTCCTCCACGTAGCTCTTTGGTACCCCATGGGCACTGAAGAACACGTGGGCCGTGGCCGGATCGGGACAGGCGCTTATGTCTCTGGCAATCAGTTCTGCCATCGCTTTGAGGTATCCCGGGTCATCGAAATAGCTGCGAATACAGCGGATTGGCAGTTTGCAGAATTTTGGATCCGCTTGCCTTAGGCGATTCAGCTCGCGGAAGCTGGAGCCACTGGTGCTGATCGAGAAGTGGGGGTAGAGGGGCAGCACCACCACTTCGTCGATGCCATCGGCCTTGATGTCAGCCACCGCCGACTCGGTGAACGGGTGCCAGTAGCGCATCGCCACGTAGCTGGTGGCCTCGATGCCGCGGCTGCGCAGTTCGCTCTGCAGTTCACGCGCCTGCTGCTCGGTGATCCGGCGCAGCGGTGAACCGCCGCCGATGGAGCGGTAGGCCTCTTGTGATTTTCCAGCTCGCAGGCTGCTGATCAACCAGGCGAGGGGCTTTTGCAGGGCTGGATTCGGCAGCCGAATGATCTCCGGATCCGAAAACAGGTTGTAGAGAAAAGGACCCACGTCCTGGATCCGCTCCGGACCACCGAGGTTCAGCAGCAGCACGCCCACCTTGGCCATGCCCTCTTTCCGTCCGCCGCGTGAACTGTGAGCGTAACCCTGCTGCCCCATCAGCTGGCCAATCCGAACTGATGGCAAATTGCGTGCCTGGGCGATACCGTCGGTCGCGACTGGCCTGACAGCGGTTTTCCATCGCCCTAGGGCTGCCCGCCCAAGCCTGCCTTGCTCCTGGAACCATCGGCCCCCACCCTCCCCGCAGGCAATGGCTTTGCAGGCAATGGCTTTGCGGGCAATGGCTTTGCGGGCAATGGCTTTGCGGGCAATGGAGATGCCGGCTCCAGCAACGGGCTGGATGGCCAGCTGCAGCTGCTCAATGCCAATTTGGCCGCCGGTGG
This sequence comes from Cyanobacteria bacterium UBA5018, assembly GCA_002396505.1. Classification (GTDB taxonomy): domain Bacteria; phylum Cyanobacteriota; class Cyanobacteriia; order PCC-6307; family Cyanobiaceae; genus UBA5018. The sequence goes on from DGYA01000003.1 coordinate 38,045, forward strand.
AGTGGCATTGCGGCTTGAGCGCCGTGGCGAGCGCCTGGGCCTGAGGGGGCCGCTGCCCTGCCGCCAGGGCAGCGGCCGGCGACCTGTGCAGCGCATTTCCCTGGGTTTGCCGGCCAATGCCGTGGGCCTGGAGCGAGCCCAGCAGCAGCTGCGGGAACTGCTTCAGCAGCTGCAGCGGGGAAGCTTCAGCTGGGAGCGCTGGTCGCTGGCCCCCAGCGCCTCCGCCAGGTCGATCTCCAGGGCGGAGTCGACGCCGGCGATCGCCACGGCCCTGGAGGGCTTTGAGCGGGCTTTTTTTGCCGACCCCCGCCGCCGCCGCAATCCCGCCGGCAGCCGCACCACCTGGACTGCGGCCTATCTCCCCTACCTGCGCCGCCTGGCCAGCAGCGCCGAGGCCCAGGGGCTCCCCTTGGATATTCCCCTGCTGGAGTTTGTGCTGGAGAGCTATCCCCTGGCCAGCCGTGGTCGCCAGCAGTGCGGTACCGCCCTGGCCGCCCTGGCCCGGCATCTGCAGTTGCGCTTGCCGGCCGACTGGGGGGAGCGGGCCAGTGGTTATGGGCTGCATCGCGCCCAGTTTCGCCAGTTGCCCAGCGATGCCCAGATCCTGGCGGCGGTGGAGCGCATCCCCAACCCCGGCTGGCGGTTGGCCTATGGGCTGATGGCCACCTATGGCCTGCGCAATCACGAGCTGTTCTTCAGCGATCTGACGGCCCTGGCCCCCGGGGGCGATCGGGTGATCCGGGTGCTACCCACCAGCAAGACCGGCGAGCATCAGGTGTGGCCCTTCCAGCCCGATTGGGTGAACTCGTTTGAGCTGGAGCGGCTGGGGCTGGATCGGGGCCTGTTGCCGCCGGTTTGCACAGACCTGCGCCGCACCACCTTGCAGCAAGTGGGGCGGCGGGTGGCCGAACAGTTCCGCCGTTACGAGCTGCCCCTGGCCCCCTACGACCTGCGCCATGCCTGGGCGGTGCGCACCATTCACATCGGCCTCGCCGATACGGTGGCCGCCCGGATGATGGGCCACTCGGCGGCGATTCATACCCGCACTTATCACCACTGGATCACCCGCCGCGACCAGCAGCAGGCGGTGGATGCGGCCTTGGCGCGGCGAGCTGCCGCCCCTCGCTAAGCCTGTGCTCGGTTCAAATTTTCCGCAGCCCGGCGGGCAGCTGGAGGCGGGCCGGCAGATTGGCAGCCATCGTGAGCTGCCCCATGGCCAATTCGTCCCCTGGCGATCAACCGGCCGCGGCGGTCGCCGCCGACCTGGCCCCTGGCGATCTACCGGCCGCGGCGGTCGCCGCCGACCTGGCCCTTGGCGATCAGCCGGCTGCGCCAGGGGCCGCTGAGCTGGACCAATTGGCCGCCGAGCTCGGGCCCGGTGGCGTACTGGCCCCGGAGCCCGACCAGGATGGTTACCGCCGCCGCATGGCCCGCCGTCAACAGGTGCAGCAGCAGCGGGTCGGCGAGCGCAACCGGGAGAAGGGGCTGGTGCTGGTGTTCACCGGTGACGGCAAGGGCAAGACCACGGCGGCGCTGGGGTTGGTGCTGCGCACCCTCGGCCACGGCGAGCAGGTGGCGGTGGTGCAGTTCATCAAGGGGGGCTGGCAGCCCGGCGAGGCCCGGGCCCTGGAGCTGTTTGGCGATGCCCTGCATTGGCATGCCCTCGGGGAGGGATTCACCTGGCAAACCCAGGACCGCCAGCGCGATCGGATGCTGGTGCAGGAGGCCTGGCGACAGTCCTGCAGCTATCTGGCCGATGCCAAGCGCAAGTTGGTGGTGCTCGACGAGGTGAATGTGGCCCTGAAGCTGGGCTACCTGGAGCTGGAGCAGCTGCTGGAGGGCCTGGAGCTGAGGCCCCCGCTCACCCACGTAGCCCTCACTGGCCGCGGCGCCCCCGAGGCCCTGGTGCAAAGGGCTGATCTGGTCACCGAGATGAAGTTGCTGCGCCACCCCTTCCGTGAACAGGGGGTCAAGGCCCAAGCGGGCATCGAGTTCTGAGCAAAGTGTTAGGGGGCCTTTGGAACCAGAGCAACCCAGTTGCTACGGTGCGGCAAATAACGGTGGTTGATGGCTTACCAGCGCGTGCTGCTCAAACTCAGCGGCGAAGCGCTGATGGGGGCGCAGGGCTACGGCATCGACCCGGAAATCGTCACCTCAATCGCCGCCGATGTGGCCCAGGTGGTGCAGGGCAACACCGAAATGGCCATCGTGGTTGGTGGTGGCAACATTTTTCGCGGTCTCAAGGGCAGTGCCGCCGGCATGGATCGGGCCACGGCCGACTACGTCGGCATGCTGGCCACCGTGATGAACGCGATCACGCTCCAGGATGGCCTGGAGCGGGCTGGGGTGCCCACCCGGGTGCAGAGCGCCATCTCGATGCAGGAGGTGGCGGAGCCCTACATCCGCCGCAAGGCCATTCGCCACATGCAGAAGGGGCGGGTGGTGATCTTCGCCGCCGGCACCGGCAATCCGTTTTTCACCACCGACACCACGGCGGCCCTGCGCGCCGCTGAGATCAACGCCGATGTGGTGTTCAAGGCCACCAAGGTGGATGGGGTGTACGACAAGGACCCGGCCAAGCACGCCGACGCCAAGCGCTACGAAAGCCTGTCGTTTTTGGAGGTGCTTAGTGGTGAACTGGAGGTGATGGACGGGGCCGCCATCGCCCTCTGCAAGGACAATGCCATCCCGATCGTGGTGTTTGATCTGTTTGGGCCTGGCAACATCGCCCGGGCCGTGGCGGGTGAGCCGATCGGTACTCGCATCCATCCAGCCTGATTGGTTCATCTCCCGGCCCAGCCCTCTCAATTCCAGCTACGCAGTCACAGATCACAGATCACAGTTCACAGATCACAGCCCGCAGATCAAAGCCCCCTCAATCACAGCTCCCTTCCCAATCGCTATGGACCTGGAAGACAGCATGCGCAAGTCGGTGGAGTCCACCCAGCGCACCTTCAACACCATTCGCACCGGCCGGGCAAATCCGAGCCTGCTGGACAAAATTAGCGTCGAATACTACGGCGCCGATACGCCGATCAAGGCTCTGGCAACTTTGAGCGCACCCGATTCCCAGACGATTCAGATACAGCCTTTCGATCGGGGCTCGATGTCACTGATTGAGAAGGCAATTTCGATGAGTAACCTGGGTCTCACCCCCAACAACGATGGCAGGGTGATCCGCATCAACATCCCCCCGCTCACCCAGGAGCGCCGCAAGGAATTTTGCAAACTTGCGGCTCAGTATGCAGAAGAGGGCAAGGTGGCCCTGCGCAATATTCGCCGAGACGGTATTGACAGGGTTAAGAAGCTGGAGAAGGATGGCGACCTCTCGGAGGACCAGAGCCGCGATGAGCAAGCCAAGGTGCAGACACTCACCGATAAGTACATCGCTGAGTTGGAAAAGCACCTGGCTCAAAAGGAAGCCGATATTCTCAAAGTATGAGCGATTCTCAAAGTATGAGCGTTAGGTGTGAGCGTTAATTGCGAGGTGGTGGTGGTGGGCGGCGGCGCCGCTGGCGCTGGGGCCGCCTTTCACCTGGCCGCCGCTGGTCGCCGCGTGCTGCTGGTGGATCAGGCCCAGTTCCCCCGCAGTAAGCCCTGCGGGGGCGGCATGGCTGCATCGGTGCAGCGGCTGTTCCCCTTTGATTTGCTGCCGGCGGTCGATCGGGTGATTGACCAGGTGCGCTTCACCTGGTGCCTGGAGGATCCGGTAATTGCCCCATTGCCCGGCGACGCTCCCTTCTGGATCGTGCGTCGCTCCCGCCTCGATGCCTTTCTGGCCGAGCGGGCGCTGGCGGCCGGGGCCCAGTTTGAACAGGGGGTGCGGGTGGAGCGGCTGCAGCCCGATGGCGCCGGTGGTTGGCGGCTGCTGGGTGCATGTGGGGGCCAGCCCTGGAGCGCCACCGCCCAAGCGGTGCTGATCGCCGATGGCTCGGGTTCGACATTGGCCACGGCCCATGGCCTCGGCCCCGCCAGACCCCGCTTCGCAGAAACCGTTTCGGTGGAGGTGGACTGTGAGCCCGATCAGCCCTCCACCGCCCACTTTGAATTCGGCCTGGTGAAGCACGGCTTTTGTTGGGCCTTCCCCCGCCAGGGGGGCTACAGCATCGGCGTAGGTACCTTCATCGGCAGGGATCCAGCCGATGCCGATGCCGTGTTGCGGCGCTTGCTGCCAAGTTTGGGGCTCAGCCCGGAGGCCGGCCAGCGGCGCCAGGGCCGGTTGCGCATCTGGGATGGCCAGCATCCTCTGCATGGCAGTGGCGCCGCTGCGGGGCTGCTGGTGGCCGGCGATGCAGCATCTCTCTGTGACCCCTTCCTGGCCGAAGGATTGCGGCCGGCCCTGCTCAGTGGCTGCCGGGCGGCGGCGGCCATCGATCGCTGGCTGGATGGGGAGACCGGGGCCCTGGCGGGCTACAGCGCCCAGATGCGGGCGGAATGGGGTGAATCGATGGCCTGGGGCAAGCGCATGGCCCAGGTGTTCTATCGGCTGCCCCGGGTGGGCTATCAACTGGGGGTGAAACGGCCCACTGCCCCGCAAAGGATTGCCCAGATTCTTTCAGGGGAGATGGGCTACGGAGATATTGCCCAGCGGGTAATCAAGCGCTTGCTGTTTAAGCGAGGCTAACCACTCTTGCATCATGAGATCGGTGAGATATGCGGTTTATCGATGTTCTTCGAGTAAGCCTGGAATTTTATTTCTATCTTATTGCTGGCTTTGATCAGATTTTGGTGCAGTCTTTGAGTTGACGCAGGCGCTGGTCGATCGAGGCTAGTAGCTCGAGGGCGAACATTGGTGCCTCCTGTACGGCAAATAGAAATTTTTCTCGGTTCATTACTAGTATTCGACAGTCTGTGATGGCCTTGGCGTCGCCATAGCGGCGATGTTCGGGGGTCACTAGGGCGCCGGCGCCAAAAACATCGCCCGCCTCGATATCTTCGTGGGCCTGGTCGCCGTTCCAGCTCAGTTGTACCATTCCCTCCAGCAACCCGTACATGCATTCGCCATTTTCGCCGGAGTGGAAGATAAGTTCACCTGCTGGCACGCTAATCACTTCGCCCTTATTGGCTAGGGCGCGCATGGTATCAAGGGCATTCATGGAGATTGGCTGGGAGACAACAGAGATTTGCGAAAGATTTGGCTGGCTTGCCCAGGGCCTGGATCAATACCCAGGGCTCTGGCCAATGCTCAGGCTCTGATCAAAAGCGGGCCGAGGCCGCTGCGCACATCGTCCGGCGCTAGGCGACCATCGCTATCGGTGTCGAGGGCATCGAAGACAGCGTCGCTACCAAGCCATTCCTCGCGGGTAATGCAGCCATCGCCATCGAGGTCGTTCAGTAGAAAGATCTCATGGACGGCATGGCCGAAGGCGGCGCCCCCCTCCAATTCCGCCAGCCGATGGGCTAGCTGAGCTTCTAATGTTTCGATTGCCTTGGTAAAGCCACTGATACCCTCCTCTAGTTTTTCGCTAGCCATCGGATCGGAGGCCAGTAGTTCGCGGAAGCTGGGTTCGTCGAGAGTGATCTGGTCTACGCAAGGGCCGGGATCAAAGGCATTGAGGCGACGCTCTAATACTCCAGGAGTTTTGCGCAGTTGATCCAGCAGGCCGGGGGAGATGGTGAGCAGATCGCAGCCAGCCAGCTCAATAATCTCCTCCATGTTGCGGAAGCTGGCGCCCATCACCTCAGTTTTGTAGCCGTAGGTTTTGTAGTAATTGAAGATGCTTGTTACCGAAATTACACCTGGATCTTCAGGGCCTGGATAGCTATCGCGTCCACTATTTTTCTTGTGCCAATCAAGAATACGGCCCACGAAAGGCGAGATTAGGGTGGCGCCGGCCTCGGCGGCTGCCACCGCTTGGGCAAAGCCGAACAGCAGAGTTAGATTGCAGTGGATTCCTTCTTTTTCAAGTACTTCGGCAGCCTGTATGCCCTCCCAGGTGGAGGCAATCTTGATCAGTACGCGCTCATTTGAGATGCCGGCTTCATTGTAAAGACCAATTAGTTTGCGCGCCTTGGTAATCGTGGCCTCTGTGTCAAAGCTGAGGCGGGCATCCACTTCTGTGGATACTCGGCCCGGCACAATTTTGAGAATTTCTTTGCCGAAGATCACGCAGATCTCATCGAGCGCTTCGCTGACTACGGCATCGGCAGCGGCGCCGGCCCCGATCGCGGCGCGCGATTCCCTCAGGGAGCGGTCGATCAGCTCTTGATAGGTGGGAATCTGGGCTGCCGCCAGAATCAGCGATGGGTTGGTGGTCGCATCGCGGGGGGTGAACTGCCGGATGGCGTCGATATCTCCGGTGTCGGCCACCACCACGGTCATGGCGGCGAGTTGGTCGAGCAGGTTGGCCATCAGGGCGGAAAGCTCAGGGCGGATAGCTAGGGAGCGGAAAGCTCAGGGCAGATTGCCCAGGCAGGTTGCCCAGGCGGGGAGCCCAGGGCGAATAGCGCGGGGCAGATTGCTCGGGGCTGATAGCGCGGGGCTGATTGGACTGGGCGGATAGTCCAAGGCAGGCCCTGGGCTAGGCGGTGAAATCGCTTTCATCAAACTAGCTTGCTGGTATCGCCTCAGCTGGCCTTGGCCGGTGTGGGCTTGCTGATCGGCCGGGAGGGGGGAATCTTCTCCAGCACCAGCAGGGCTTCGATCAGTTGCTTGGCAACGGGTACGGCCACGGTGGATCCATAGGCGTTGCCGCCCTGGGGTTCATCCACCACCACCAGCACCACGTAGCGCGGCGCTTCGATCGGCAGGTGGGCCACGAAGCTGGTGATCCGGGCACCGGGGATGTACAGGCCCCGCTCGGCCTTCTGGGCCGTGCCGGTCTTGCCGCCAATGCGGTAGCCAGGGATGCGACAGCCTTTGCCGCTGCCCTTCTCCACCACCGTTTCCATCCAGCGCATCACCGTTTGGGTAACGGCTGGATCGAGCAGTTGTTGGCCAGCTTCGCCGGGGGCGCTGGCCAGGGCGTCACCTGAGCGCAGGCCGCGGGTGATGTGGGGGCTCACCAGACGGCCGCCATTGGCGAGCATGGCGTGTAGCTGCAGCAGTTTCAAGGGGGTGAGCGAAAAGCCCTGCCCAAAGGCGGCCACAGCAGATTCAATTGGTTGGCCGACGAAGTCGCCCCGGTTTTTCAGTTCCCCGGCCACTGCCCCAGGCAGGTCGGTGTCGGGGGGGGCATCGATGCCCAGGGCCTTGAGCCAGCGCCAGAAGTGCTCACGCTTCACATTGGTCATGGCTTGCACCATGCCTATGTTGCTGGAAACTTGCAACACGGTGGGGAAGTCAATTACCCCGTTCGCCCTGCGGTCGTGGTTGAAAATTGGCCAGCCGCCGATGTTTAGTTGGCCGCTGTCGTTTACCTTCCCGTAGGGGTCGATCGCTTTTTCCTGTAGGGCGATAGCCAGGTTGATCGGCTTGAATGTGGAACCTGGTTCATAGAGATCCTGCACACTCCACTCGCGAAATAGGCCTGGATTGAATTTCCAAAAAGCGTTGGGATCGTAGGTGGGTGTGGAGGCCAGCGCCAGCATTTCGCCATTGTTCACATCCATCACCAGGGCGACGCCCCGCTTGGCATGCCATTGCTTCACCTGGCGGTCCAGGGCCTGTAGGGCCACCTGTTGCAACCTGGCATCGAGGGTGAGCTGCAGGCGCAGGTCGTCGCCATAGAGGGCCCCGGCGGTGAGGCCCTCGGGCAGGGGCGTGCCGTCGGCTCCCCGCAGCATCCGCAGGGTGGTTTCTTGACGGTGCAGGTCCCGGTCGCGGCTCTGCTCCAGCCCGGCCTGGGGGACCCGCTCCAGGTTGAGGAAGCCCACCACGTTTGCGAACAGGTTGCCCTGGGGATAGAGGCGGCGGGGATAGGCCTCCAGGTCGAGCCCACTGATGCCAAGGGCGCGAACCCGCTTGGCGGTCTCTGGATCGAGCTCGCCGGCAAGTTTTACGCCACTGCGGCGATTGCCCAGCAGGTTCAACAGCTGCTGGCTGGGCTCGGCCAGGATTGGCGCCAGTTTTGTAGCCACCTCCGCGCTGGTGCGCAGGGCCTGGGGATCGTCGCCGGGAAAGTTGAAAAAGCGTGGGTGGGCCCAGAGCCGGAAGCGCTCTTCGTCGAGGGCCACCAGCTGGCCGTTGCGATCGATGATGGCGCGCCGCTTGCCAATCGGGGCCTCTGAATGGGTCTGAATCGCCCGCGCTCGCTGGAGCAGATTGCTGCTATCCACCACCTGCAGCCAGGCGAGTCGGCCTGCCAGGCCAATCAGACCGCAGCAGAGGAGCAGATACACCGCTAGCAGGCGGCGAGTTGGCACCGGTTGGATCGGCACAACCCGGGAGCTCGAAAGGGGATGGCGAGCTCCGAATTGGTGGGCCTTGCCCATCAGTAGCCAGTGGGAATCTGGCGGAGGTGCGGCGCCGAAATTCGAGGTGGGCCAGCTTGGCTTTGGGGCTGCACTGGTTTGGGGAGATAGATCAATTTTTCACTGCTGGTGGGCACCAGCCAGCCAGGTTTGCCGGCGGCAGCGAGATGGTGACGCTCTAAAAGTGCTCCTGATTCCTGCAGCCGATGGCCCAGCAGCTCGGCATTTTGCAGCTGTTGATACCGATACCCCCATTGGTTTTGCCAATACAGGGTGAGCGCGCTCAGGACCAGCATGCTTATGCCAAGGCCTGCAAGTGTGCCGTCGACGGCTCTGTGAAGGCCTGCAAGCCAGGGGGCCTGGCGCTCAATACGACGGGGCGATAGCGATGCCTGCAGCAGCTCCAGGGACTGGAGCTGGGCTCGCTCAGCTCGGCGGCGGTTTTGGCGGGCCTGGCGGCGAGGCTGGAGCTCTAAGTCAGACGGCCGTGGAGATGGGGAGGCAACCAAGGCCGAGACCTACTTACATTGCGATTGAACCACTACATGCCCGGCTCAGCAAGCCAGCTTCCGCTGGTCACCGGCTGAATGTTTTCGAGCGCACATCTACAGCAGCGCAACATCTGGAGCGTCTGAGCGGCCTCCACCAGCCGCCGCCCCCGGGCAAATCAGGTGAGCAGGATCAAATTTAAGAAGGTGAGCCCATTCCAGAGGCCGTGCATCAGTACGCAGGGCCCCAGGCGGCCATGGCGCAGTCGCAGCCAGCCCAGGGCCAAACCAAGCAGCGTTAAGGGCGTGAGCTCCCCAAGGCTCAGATGGGCCAGGCCGAATACCAGGGCGCTCAGGCCCACCCCTGCCGCCGCCCCCCAATAGCGGGTCAATACCGGCAACAGCACGCCGCGAAACAGGGTCTCTTCAAACAGGGGCGCCACCACCACGGCGGTGACGGCCAGGCAGGCCAGGGCCAGGGGATCGCCGGTGGTGAGCACCAGTTCCAACAGCGGATTGCTGCCGCTGGGCTGACTCCACAGGCGCTCGATCAGCCAGCCCGCCAGGGCCACCAGCGGCAGCACCATCAGCACGTGGGCCAGGGCAAGGCCCAGGGCCGAGCCCCCAGGTCTCCAGCGCCACTGCAGCCAGCCGCCCTGGGGCGCCGGTATCAGGGGTCTCAGCTGCAGCGTCAGGATCGCCAGGGGAGCCACCATCACCCCCATGTAAAGCAACAGCACCTGCAATCCCTGTTGCAGGGCGGGGCGCTCGGCCAGGGGCTGCAGCAACCCCTGCGCGATCGGCATCAAAAGCAGCGGCGCCACCAGTTCCCCCAGCACCACAAAGCCGCCGGCAATCAGCAGCGTCACGTCCTCCAGGGCCAGGCCGGGAGCCACCAGGGCCGCCAGCGGGCCGCCGCCGCGGCGCCACAGCCGCCAGC
>DGYA01000031.1 GCA_002396505.1 Cyanobacteria bacterium UBA5018
CGCCGCGCCGCTGAGGCTTGTCGTTAGGCAGCGAAATTCAAATAACTCACCCTTGTGTCATAATCCTGATTGTCTGACAAAAATTGGGTTTGGAGGTTCCCCATGCCAAATGTGATCGATCAAAAGCGTGATGCAATTGCCTTGGTCTGCAGGCAGTTTGGGATTCAGCGTCTTTTTGTCTTAGGCTCAGCCCTTCGTGAAGACTTTCGCCCTGGAGAAAGTGTCGTTGATCTCTTGATCGAGTTTAAGCCCTTGGGAAGTTGCAACAAGGTGCAAGCCTATTACGACGTGCTCAAAACACTAAAGGATCTATTCCAGTCAGATGTTAACTTGGTCATGGCAAGTGCAAACAGGATCATTGATATAGAGATTGAAAGAACAAAGCAGCTTGTTTATGCCGCACCAATTATCCGAATTCCCAGTCGTCTAGAACTTGCATCTTATGTCGCGCATCGTAGGCTTGCTCGGTGGACAGAAAAGTTTTCAGCCCTAATCAATGATGGTGATTCTTTATGTTTACTTCTTGATAGTTGGTCGAGTGATGGAATCCCAGTAGAAGTGATGTTAGGAGCAACTAAGAAACAGAAAAGTTTTGCCTTATACTGGGGTCAACAAGTAGATGGTTGGGGTTATGGCTGGGGCCAAATAGCAAAAAAGGATATTAATATAGACATATTGTGCTGTTGCCAGTGCGGCCAGCATGCTTCTTGTCCGTTTGGTGGGGACGATGATGCAGACCCTTTGACGGAGGCAGCTTTTTTGGGTGAGTATAATATGCAAGAGCTTAGTAACGCATTGTGGTGGTGGGAATGATGATGATGCATATCAATGCTGCTGTTGGACTCTGCTGCGGAGGGGCTCCGTCCAACAAGCCAATGGATCGGACGCCTCCGCACTATGCGCTCCGGCGTCGCTCATCGGCGCGTTAGGCATCCGCGAACCAAGCACGGCTCTTCAGTTGCGCAATGTCTTCTGTTAATCTGATTCAGCATGAGACGTTCATGAAGATAGTCGCCCCGGCAGAAGCTGACATGTGGGATTTGCCCACCGACCCATGTCGAACAAGGATGACGGATCAGGAGATTAACGATAAGTATGATCTTCGCGAGAAAAGGATTGTCACAGAATCGAATAGGGAAAAGTTGCCCAATTTTGTCGATGCACTTAAGCGACCAGATTACATAGATCTCCAGCCATTTTACCAACGCCGCGAACGCTGGGATTCAGAACGGCAGTCTCGGCTTATTGAATCTTTCATTATCAACATTCCACTGCCACCATTATTTCTTTACGAGAAAGCCTATAATTCTTACGAGGTGATGGATGGTCAGCAGAGAATAAATGCACTCCAGGCATTTTATTCTAATGAACTTCAACTAACGGGGCTCGAGATCTGGCCAGAACTAAATGGAAAGACGTACGCAAAGCTGCCATCGAAAATCAAGGCTGGCATCGACAGGCGAAGCATCGCCTACATTGTGCTGCTCAAGGAATCAACTGACAGCGAAGAGGAGGCACTGCTAATAAAGCAGTTAGTCTTCGAACGCTTGAATACAGGAGGGATTAAGCTCGGCAATCAGGAAATAAGAAACGCCCTATACCATGGCCCGTTAAACGCACTATTGCTTCGGCTCTCACGCTATCCCGCATTTACTAAAGCATGGGGCGTCCCACCATATTCATCGGAGGAGAAAAGTCGCATCCCCAAGGACTTAGCAGATAACAGGCTCTTCCAAACTATGGATGACGCGGAAATTGTTCTTAGATTTCTTGCGCTCAGGCATGCCGACAAGTTACGACGCGGAATGAATGGCTTTCTCGATTTGTATATGATCCGAGCACGCACTTTTTCTGAGTCAGACATTTGTATTCTTGAATCACTTTTCTGCAAAACAATTGATCTTGGTGTGCAGGTCTATGGCGATTTACTTTTTCGACCATTTGCCGCTTCTGAACAAAAGTGGCAAAACCACCCACACAAAGCATTTTACGACGCGGTTATGGTCAGCTTGAGCGAGCGGCTTAATGACGCCGATCGTTTGATCACTTCTCGGCTGGAGATAATCGAGGCGACAAAACAACTCTTCATAAACCACGAAGCAGGCACATTTACTGGGCGCGGTAATACAAAGTCAGATGTTCAGGAAAGAATACGCCTCTTCAAGGTCATGCTTGACACGATCGTCCCCGCTAGTGAATGATCACCGCCCTCCTTTCGCGGCTTCGTACTGATTTGGCCGACATACGTGCGCAGGTCAAAACCAGTATGAATATTCGCGCCTTACTTGCAGGGTCGAAGAAGGCTGATCCCGACATAGTGGCTATTGCTGCGGAAGCGCCTGCCTCAGCTGCGTGGGCTGTCTACGACCACGGTGCTGCGGTGACCAGATTATATGCAGTCTACGAGCGGTTTATTGAGGATTTAGCAGCAGAGTGGCTCTCGTTCTTACCTATTTTGTGGCCTAGGTATAAAGAGCTAGATGAACGGATAAGGCAAACCCACCGTGAAGGTGTAGGCAGGATGCTCAGCACACTCCATTACCGTCGTAATCGTAGTGTCGATCCTGTTGGTCTCATTAAGGGACTCCTCCAAGGAATTAGTACCGCTCCATACTCCGTTGACCCAGTGGCATTTATTCAAACGGAGCGAAACTATAAGCCAGATGTGCTTAGAACGTTCTTCAACTCGGTTGGCATCAGCGACAGTTGGCTGTGGGTCGATAAACATGCGGTCGTTCAAGCGTACATTGGATCTAGTACAAGGCCGGACCCGACTCTCGAAAATGCACTGACAGATTTTGTGAATTACAGAAATGATGCTGCCCACTGCCTCGCCGATGAAATTCTTGGCATAGATGCATTGCTGGAGCTCGTCGCTTTGGTTGAGGCAATTTCAATCGCACTTGCAGAATTGGTTCGTGACCGAATCGTTCAAGGCTTGTTAAAGGTGGATCAAGCTATCGAGCTTGGAGTTGTTACTGAAGTATTCCCAAGGGCTGGCGCGGTCGTAGCCAAGTGTGCTCAGGGTACTATCTGTAAAGGAGACAGCCTGATTGTTTGCGGTAAGCGCATGTGCAAGGAAGTCTCAGTAGATACTATCCAAATGAATGGGCAGTCTTGCGATGGGGTTTCAATCCTTCACGAAACAGAAGTGGGATTAGCGCTTGGCGAAGGCATGCGGCCAAACTGGAAGCTAATAAAGCTGAAGCTCGTTCCTCAATACAGCGATGCCTAACATCAAGAAACAGCGGACGTGATCATAAGTGCAGGAGAATGCATCAGCCTTTGCCCGCTGCTGATCTTGAGCGTTGGACCAAGCCGCTACGCGGCAGATTCAACAGCCAAGAATATTTCATGGCTTCACTGCTTGCTCTCTTGATACCGCTACAGGTGCAGTGTGCAGATTCACACCGCGATGAGCTCAACACCAACTACACTTCTGCTGAAGTAGTGAGTATCATGTGGCAAGTTTCCTTCCTGCCAGCCAAGCCAATCATGAAGGAAACCTGAAAAACGGGCGGACTTATCTGCAGTAGGGCCAGCCCCTTCCTCCCCCCAGGGCCCCCTGTGTTGGGGGCTTGTCCAACACAGGATAGATCGTGGCTTCGCACGATCTATCCAAGCCGTTCGAAGGATCGAAGGATGAATGGGCGCTGGGTAGTAACCTCATTAAACTCTGGTTAAAGCAACTTTTTGCCGAAGAGAACCATTTTGCGCACCTTAGTTATTTGGGAGTTCCTATTCCAACTGATGCAGAGTTGCTTATGTATCTTTTCACGTGTATAGTAGGAGTGTCCGTAGCAAGAGCAGGGGCTAGATGAGCATGACTCCAGGATCAGGCCCGGTTTCACGGGGGCAAGCCGGCTCGGCAAGGTCAATATCCAGACGTGTCGGGACTGGAAGGCGAAAAAGGCGTCAAGGAGGTCGCAGAACCATACCAGTTCAGGTTGTTGTACAAGGCGCAAATCCCTCCGTTCAAGGCGTCACCTATGGCACCTTAGAGATTTCCGGCGTATCGCCGTCATTCAATTCAATGGCTCATGTGCGCGTGACCGGCCAGCCGCTTGAAACTTCTAAATTAGATTCCGAGTTGAATGATATATTTCTGCAACTCCACGTTCTTGACGTTAGCATCTCAAATGCCAACCATGCTATAGATGAACTAAAGGAATCGACAAGATCTATCATCGGCGGCATGCTGAGCAAAGACTAACGCATTATGCAGCTGCTTGGTCAGATTGTTAAATTTAGCAAGGAGCTCCTTGCTCTCAAGAGTCAAGTCGAGAAGAACACCCTAGAAATCAAAGAGATTCGCGAAGACCTCAAGCAGCTGACAACAGTTATTCAAAACCTTAAACACAAAATGGAGATGCACCAGCTCAAACAGGAACATGAATTGAAAACGCAGAGATTGGAATTGGAAAATATATTACTTAGGCATTTTCGCCCGCCTTCGAGCAATGATGCTCCTCCCATGCTCCCTCCAAACAAGTAAGGTCTTGTTTTGGTAAGTCAGAGGTTTGCAAGCGCAATCTATGCAGGAGTGCCACCTTAGAACACAGCCATTCACCTGACTCGCCACCACAAATTCACTAAGCCCACGGGGGTCCCTTTGCGCGGACTCTTTGCGTGCAGGTGATGGCCAGCGTTATCCGTATCCAGGAAGCCGCTGACCGGAAGCCACGCCTGGTACCGAGAAGGAGTACCATGCTGGAATGAAGCGAAAGCACCAGCGCACCCTTGAGCTGATCTTCTCTCGTCCCGTAAGCGGCAGCGTGCCGTGGAGGGACATCGAAGCCCTGTTTCAGGAGCTTGGTGGGGATGTCAGTGAGAGGGCGGGCAGCCGAGTCGCGGTCGTTCTGTTTGGTGAAGTCAGGGTCTTCCACAGACCCCACCCATCGCCTGATACAGACAAGGGTGCTGTTGCTTCGATCCTCAAATGGTTTGAAGAACACGGAGTTACACCATGAATCTCATGAATGTGGATGGCTACCACGCCAAAATTGGCTACGACGAGGAAACGGATCAGTTTCGCGGGGAAATTCTTGGGCTTTCTGGAGGAGCGAACTTTTATGGGTCCAGCCCTGAGGAGCTTCGCCAAGAATTCAAAAAGTCATTGGACGTTTTTCTTGAGGTCTGTAAGGAGCAAGGAATCGAGCCCCGCAGGCACTATTCAGGTAAGTTCAATCTTCGGATTCCACCTGAACTACATGAGCAGTTAGTGATGACTGCGGAGGCGCAGGGAAAGAGTCTCAATTCGCTCGCTCAGGAAGCACTCCAGAGAAGTGTCACGGCATAGAGGAAAGGATAACAAGCCCCTGAGTGGACAGGCCTCCATCGATTCTCTGCTTGCGATGTAAAGTCCTTGCCTGCCACTCAGGTGCAGCGTTAGAGAGATGGGTCACTGGCCGCCAAGCCGCCCAGTGGTATAGTCTGCGTATAGCCGCCACTGGGGCATGCAGACGAGGGTTCAGAAGTGGGGAAACAGCCTTGGCTTGAGGATTCCACGCGGCTTGGCAGATGAGGTGGGCTTGGGGGTTGGGACGGAAGTCAGCCTCATCGCCAAGGATGGTGAGCTGGTCTTGAGGCCCTCTCTGCCGAGCCGGCTCAGGCTTGCGGATCTTCTTGCTGGTATCACGCCAGAGAACATTCACGCCTCCGTTGATACGGGGGATGCCGTGGGTTCTGAAGCGTTCTGATGTCTTCCTACGTGCCTGATCGCGGTGATTTGGTGTGGCTAGAGTTTGCGCCACAGGCCGGAAGTGAGCAGCGTGGAAGACGCCCAGCACTTGTTCTATCCCCAAAGACCTACAATGGGAAAGTAGGGCTGGCACTGTTTTGTCCAATTACATCTAAGGTCAAGGGTTACCCTTTTGAGGTGCTGCTACCTGATGTATATTCCGTGAGTGGAGTTGTCCTGTCCGATCAGCTGAAGAGCCTTGACTGGCGAACGAGGAAAGCGAAGTTCATCGAGCGTATTTCTTCAGATGTAATGGCTATGGTTACTGCGAGGGTGTTGCCGCTTCTTGAACCTGACGCCCCTGCCACTCTCTAACACCGCCACGCACCTGAGCCGCCACCGCATGGCTATCTTCATCGCCGAGCACGCCTGCCTGCCACTCAGGGGCAGCGTTAGAAGGATGCGTGGGAGGCTGAGGGGTCAGTCCTTTCGGAGCAGAGGCGTCCGGGCTCCATTTCACAAGCTAAGATAGCAACTCGATGGTTTCTTGGCTAAGGTGGAATCATATGCAATGGAGATCTAAAGAAAGAAATGGAAAACCTCTATGATGCTGTTGTTGAGCCTGACGGACGAATACGGCTCAATACATCAGTACACCTCCAAAAGGGCCTCAAGGTCTTGGTCGCAGTGCCACGAAGCGGCAAGGATTCTGCGTTAAGCGGAATCGCATTGAGCGAACCTTCGCTTTCAGATGATTGGCTCAATCCAGATGAAGAGGAAGCATGGGCGCACCTTTAGTAGGTGATGTAGTCATCATTCCATTCCCTTATTCCGATCTGTCGCAATCCAAGCGCAGGCCCGCCCTTGTCCTTGCTGAAGCGGGCAGAGGCGATTTTCTTCTTTGTCAGATCACCAGCAAGCAATATGGTGATTTACATGCCATGTCCCTCAAAGAGTCCTACTTCCTCTCCGGTGGCATCAAACGAGACAGTTTCATCCGTGGCGCCAAGCTCTTCATTGCCAATGAGGCTCTCATTCTTGGAGTTGCTGGACAGCTGACTCATTCCAAGCTTTCAGAAGTCATTTGCTAACTTATTGAAATACTGTCTGCTTGCCTGAAAGATGACACCTTCTAACATCCAAATCCAGAAGACGGGAGCAATGGCTGACTTCTGTACCGAGATTCATGTCCGCCGCTGATCTGGAGCGTTCGAAGGATCGGGAAGAGAGAGTGAGAATCTCCTGTTGACAAGCGTGGCGTCGACGGCCTGGGCAGAAACCGCTGACCTGCTCCGAATAAGGTCGTCCAGCGCTGTCTGTAATACCTGCTGTCAGGGGTTAAGATGGTATGGCCTGACGGGGTGCATTCCATGGCGGTGATCTCACTCAAGCTGACCGAGGCCCTTGATGCCCAGCTCACAGCGCAGGCGCAACGACGTCGGCTGAGCAAGTCTGAGTTGGTTCGACGAGCATTGACCGCGTTCCTCCAGGCCTCAGAGCAAGGAGTTGATGGCCCGCAGCCACAATCTGCGGCTGATCTTTTGGCCGATCTCGTGGGTTGTTGTGAAGATGGTCCGCCTGATCTTTCCTCTAATCCTGCTCACCTGTCAGACTTTGGCATTAACTGATCATGGCGGTGCTGCTAGACACGGGGCCATGGGTTGCCCTCCTAAGTCGCAATGATACTCACCACAAATGGGCTGTAGAGCAGTTTCGACTGTTGACTCCTCCATTGCTCAGCTGTGAGGCTGTGGTTGCCGAGACTTGTTTTCTGCTCAAGCGGTCGGGCTTTGATCCTTCATTGGCTTTGCAGTTCATCGATCGAGGAGTTGTTCAACTGCCTTTCGTGTTGCAGGAGCAGATTGGCTCTGTCAGTTCCTTGTTTAAGCGGTACGAAAATGTTCCCGCATCCCTCGCTGATGCTGCATTGATTCGGCTGGCGGAAATCAACGATTCGCCATTGCTCCTTACTACCGACAGTGATTTTCATATTTACCGCCGTCATGGAAGACAGATGATTCCCTTGGTCACTCCTTGAATGAAGGGGCCTCTACCGTTGAGGCGAAGGTCTGCAGACGTTGTCTGTAGAGATGCGAGACTTCGAACAAACCCCTCAAGTGGACAGGCCACCATCAGCTCTCTGCTCCGCCATCCCAAGGCCCCTGCCCGCCATTCAGGGGCAGCGTTGAGGCCACTCGTCAACCTGCTTGACACGGGACAGGTGACACCCGGACCATGACGACATCACATCCCCTTTGTCAGGTAAACAACCTGCTGGGACTCCACATCTAGGCGAGCACCTTGCCATCGCCAGCTCGATCGCGCGTGATCAAAGTCAGCAGCCCCCCTGCGCCGCAAACGGACTGCGCGCCACCAGCGCAGCGATCCCCAACTGCTCACGCCACTCCGCCAGCGGCCTGTGCCAGCCCTCCTCCCACCGCTGGGCCAGCAGCGGCGCGCACACGGCCCCGAGCTCCAGACCAAAGGCCGTCGTCAGACCCACGTCGGGTTCGTCGGCCGCTGGCCCCGCCAGGCAGCGGTGCAGCAGGTCAGCGCCGAGGAGCATGGCGCTGCCGGGCCAGCGCAGCTGCATCACGTTGATGGCGCTCAGGGCCGCCTCGCCGGCCGGGCTCGGCGGGCAGCCGCTCACCACATGCCATACGTCATGGGTGCGCCGCACCCGCTGCTGCAGCCAGGTGTCGTCGCCATCGGTGCCCGGCGCCAGCACCGGATCTGGCAGGGGCTGGCCGCCGGCGTTCCCGAACCAGGTGGCGTAGCGATGTCCAAGGCTCTCGGCCGGCAGGGCCAGCAGCTCCGTCTGCGACGGCCAGGGGCCCCAGTAGCGCTCCGCCACCAGCGGCGCGATGGCGGGGTCGGCCCGCAGGGCGGCGCGGGCGGCAGCCGCCGCCGGGGTGGTGTAGCTGCGGGTGAGCAGATCAAAACCGTGGGGGAGATCGCTGGGGTTCTCCACCAGCTCCGCCAGGTCGGTGGCCAGGTGCAGCAGCTGGCGGCGTAGGGAGGCGTGCATCGCGAGGCGGCTTTTGCCGCCACTCTGCAAGGGTGAATTCCAGCCGCATCCTCCCCTTGATGCCGATCCCGCCCGAACCGGGGGCCTTCCCCTCCATCTTGATCGTGGCGGCCCTGCCTGAGGAACTCGACCATCCCGGCGTGCTGCACACGGGCGTCGGCAAGCTCAACGCGGCCTATGCGCTTACTCGGGAGCTGCAGCACCGTCGGCCGAAGCTTGTGGTGAACTTTGGCACTGTGGGCGGTCTTCACCCCAACCTGGCGGGCCTGGTGGAGATCCGCCGCGTGCTGCAGGTGGACATGGAGGCCGAACCCTTGGCACCCCGAGGCCAGACCCCCTTTTTCCCGGGCCCCTTCCAGCTCGACTCCGGCACAGATGGCGTGGTGTGCGGCAGCGGCGACCGTTTCTTGACGGCGATGGATCCCTGGCTGCTCCAACACGGTGTTGAGGTGGTGGACATGGAGCTGTTCGCGATCGCCTCCGTCTGCCAGCGGGAGGGGATCCCCTGGCGAGCGTTCAAATACATCTCCGACCACGCCGACCGGGATTCCGAGACGAGCTGGCAGGCGCATGTGCGGGGGGGGCAGGAACTATTTCTGAAGCGGGTTGGGGAGTTGGCGCTGGCGCCCAAGTGAAGAGGAAATTCGCAGGGACGAAACGAGCAATGAGCATTCATCCCCTCCCCATGCCGCCGTTGTCATCGCCATCGCCCCTGGTCCATCCGCCGGCCTTGCTAAGCGTGGACCTCGCTCTGTTGCGCTCGCTGCCATGGCCCACACCAGCTCGGTGATCTGTTTCCACCAGCGCCCGCTCACGGTGTTCGCCAGCCCGGGGCGCTACGTGCAGGGGCCGGGCGCCACCCATGAGCTGGGGAGGGAGCTGCAGCGGCTGGGGCTGAGCGGCCGGGTGCTGTTCGTGGCCGGCCGCACGGCCCAACGGGATCTGCAGCCGATCTGGCAGCAAGTGCTGCCGGAGGTGGGCCTAGAGCCGGTGGTGATCGCCTTCGGCGGCGAATGCAGCGAGGCGGAAATCAACCGACTGGTGGCCGAGGCCCGCAGTAGCCAAGCCGTGGCCTTGGTGGGGGCCGGCGGCGGCAAGGCTTCCGATACCGCCCGGGCCGTGGCGGATGAGCTGAATTTGCCGGCGATCATCACCCCCACCCTCGCCAGCACCGACTCCCCTTGCAGCGCCCTGTCGGTGATCTACTCCGAGGGCGGCAGCGTGGAGGGGTTCCGCTTCTACAACCGCCATCCGCTGCTGGTGCTGGTGGATACGCAGGTGGTGGCCCGCGCCCCGAAGCGCCAGCTGGTGGGAGGGCTGGGCGATGCCCTGTCCACCTGGTTTGAGGCCCGCAGCGTGCGCCAGAGCTGCAGCCACAACATGGTGGGAGGCCTGCCCAGCAGCACCAGCAGCGCCCTGGCCAAGCTTTGCTGTGACATCCTCCTGGCCGATGGTCCGGCGGCCTGCGCAGCGGTGGAGGCCGGCGTCCCCACCCCGGCGTTGGAGCGGGTGGTCGAGGCCAACAACCTGCTGTCTGGCCTGGGCTTCGAGAGCGGCGGCCTGGCGGTGGCCCATGCCGTGCATAACGGCATCACCGAGATTCCAGGCAGCCACGATTACATCCATGGCGAGAAGGTGGCTTTCGGGCTGCTCACCCAGTTGGTGTTAGAAGGCCAACCGCAAACCGAAATCAACGAGATCCTGCACTATCAAAAGGCGGTAGGGCTGCCGATCACCCTGGCCCAAGTGGGGGTCGACGCCAACAATGCCGACCAGCTGCAACGCATCGCCGCTCGCAGCGTCATCCCTGGCGAATCCAGTCACAACGAACCCTTCCCCGTGACCGCCGAAGCGTTGGTGGCGGCGCTGAAGGCGGCCGATCAGCTGGGGCGGAAGTTGGGGTGAGGACCACGCCACAGCCCCCCACCCCACTCCATGATTGAAAGATTTCCGCTCGCCTGTCATGCAGATCGTCGCCGCCCTGATCGAAGCCCTGCGGCTGCGCGGCGTGCGGCGCGTCTACGGAGTGCCGGGTGATTATGTGCTGGGCCTGTTTGCCGCCCTGCAGGCCTCGCCGATCGATCTGATCTGCACCGCCGGGGAGGAGGGGGCCGGTTTCGCCGCCGATGCCCACGGGCGTCTGCAGGGTCTTGGCGTGGCGGTGGTCACCTACGGCGTCGGTGCTCTGAAGCTGCTCAATCCGGTAGCCGGCGCCTACGCCGAACGCTCACCCCTGTTGGTGATCTCCGGCGCCCCGGGCCTGCGGGAGAGCGAGGAGCACCCCCTGCTGCACCACCGCATCCGGGCGGATCAAACCCAGCTGCGCCTCTTCCGGGAGGTCACGGTGGCGAGCGCGGTGCTCGATTCCGGCCGCACCGCCGCTGAGGAGCTGGTGCGGGTGCTGGAGGGGATGCGGCGCGAATCCCGCCCCGGCTACCTGGAGCTTCCGGCCGATTGCCTCAACCGGGAGATTCCCTGGCCGATCGATCTGGCCCCGCCCGCCCCCGCGCCCCTGGCCATCCCGGATGGTCTGCGGCGCGAGGGGGAGCGCTGGTTGGCCTGGATGCGCGGCCGCCAGCGCCCCCTGGTGCTGGGAGGCGTGGAGCTGGCCCGCTTCCGCCTGCAGCCCCTGCTGCGGCAAATTCTGGAGCGGGAGGGCTGGGAGTTGGCCACCAGCCTCTCGGGCAAGAGCCTCCTGAGCGAGAGCCATCCCCAGGTACTGGGCATCTACGAGGGGGCGATGGGGCAGCCACAGCTGCGCCAGCGGGTGGAGAGCAGCGACGGCCTGCTGGTGCTCGGCCAGCCCCTCAACGACCTCGACACCGGCGTCTTCACCATGGCGGTGGATGCCGCCCACGTGCTGCAGGTGGACCTCAACGGTGGGCTGCGCACGGCTGGGGAGCGCAACGAGAATCTCGATCCCCTCACCCTGCTGCGCATCTGGGCGGAGGCGGGCGCGCCGGAGCCCGCCCCCCTGCCGATGGCGGCCCGTGACCCCGCGCCAGCCGCCGCCTTCGAGCCGGCGCCCGACCAGCCGGTGGGGG
>DGYA01000007.1 GCA_002396505.1 Cyanobacteria bacterium UBA5018
TCATCTTTCCTGAACGCGGGGGTAGCAGAGCATCTATGGGCAAGCTTGGCAGGCGATATAGAAGGCGGCTGGGGGAGGCCTTTACACATTGAGCATCAACACTTTTCAGTAATTGATCATGGTGGGGATGGGCTGTCTATTTATGAGTTTGGGGCTCCAAACTTACGCTTTCGCCTTTGGGAGTCGAAGCGGCATGACGCGACGACTTCAGTTACCAATGTTGTGACAAAGGCTGCGGGACAGATCAACGATAACGGGACGCGATACCTTGCCCGGATGACAAAGGCTCTCCAGACTCATGGTGATCCTCGGATCGAAATCCTTAGCGGACGGATCGTTGATTTATGGTCGGAGCGAGACCACGCTTGTGGCGTAGGCGTGTCAGTTGGGACAACGACGCCCATTGAGGATCTGCCTATTAGACCTTTCCAGGGCCTGTGCAAAGCATTCGCCATCTACCCCAGCCCAGACAACCGTGAGGGGCTGATCATCCAGATATCTAATTTACAGGCGCTGGCGCTATTAGTTCGAGCTGAGCTTTTGAAGGGTATAAACTAGTGGACAGCTCCTTCGGCATCGCCAATATTGGAGCAGGTCTTGGGGGTATCAGAGGTCTTCCTACTCCGGAGCAACTTCGCGCCATGCTTGCAGAGGCTGAAGTTGCGGCTTTCTTCCGTGCGGACCAGGGAATACCGGATGATCTCCTGCGAACCGCGTGGCATCTTCATCAGGTTGGAACCGTCCGCCCGCAGCTTCAGATGTATTCAGAAGAGCGGCAGGTGAATGCCAATGCAGTTTCTGCTCACATCTTTGATCTTGCTCTTCAAAGTTCGATTCATGAACTAGGCGAGCGTCTCGTTACGACATTTGCTGCTCAGATCAGCTCAATCCGAGGTGATAAAACGCCGAATGCTTCGGCACTAGGACGACATCTTCCGACAGCAGTAGCACTTCTTGCGACTCAACCGTGACAAACCTCCCTCGAACTTGGTTGTGCATTCCTTACTCTTGACCGCCGCCGCACAGCAGATCTGCTTCGCGTGCTTGGTGGCCAGGAGGTTGAACTGGCAAAAAGTATTGTTGACATAAGTAACACTGGACTTGCTTCTGCTGTTGGTGTTATCGATGGTATCCGGAGACTTCAGCGATATCTAACCTTTGGCGAAGCTGACGAACTTGCAGAAGCGCGAAGTGCATTCGTCGTCGCTGCTAACAACCAAGCATCTCGACGTGACCTTGATTCCCGCTGGGTAGCTGCTCATCTCATCGACTTGTGCGATGACTTTGAAACCTCGTCTGTGTGGGCAATCTTGCCGAAAGGTACCCCACCGGCAGTCGGCTGGTCAATGACGTTGGGTGATCCGGCAATTATTACTTTATGGCCACCGCAGATCCAACTGCTTACCGATCCAATTCAGAGCCCATTGCAACCTGACGTTCGTAGATCGGTGCTCACGTTCCCTACCAGCGCCGGCAAGACTCTCCTGGCCCAGCTACTCATCGCACACCACCTCTCTGTCGTTGGGTCTGACGTCTGCTTCGTCGCTCCAAGTCACAGCCTTTGCCGCGAGGTCCGCGATGGACTTGACCGGCGTCTTTGGGCGATCCGCCGCACGATCGTGACCGAGGGACCGCTTGGTGACCATCTCAACTCCGATGAGCATGTCGTAGTAATGACACCAGAGAAGCTAGCGGCACGTCTCCGAGCTGATGAACCGACTCTCCTCGCTCAGTTCGGTTTATTCGTTTTCGACGAAGCGCATCTTGTAGCCGACGAATCTCGTGGATGGAACTTTGAGACCACTTTGTCAAGACTCCACTCGCTGACTGTCGACACTGATCACCGGATTATCCTCCTATCAGCAGCACTGGGTGGGACGGCCAGTGTCCAGTCTTGGCTCGAAACGGGGGCATCCACTATCGCATCAAGTAGCTCATGGCGGGGGCCGAGGCGGCTGCATGCCACCTACGCCACTCGTGAGCTCTCTAGCACCGCAAGACTTGTTGAACCAACTAGAAAGCAGAGAAAGCCGCGCCAAGTTACTGATTTGTATGGCTATTTGAGCCTTTATATTGATCACGATAATGAGATCGCTAAGCGCATGACTTACGTAGGCCAAGTCGAGCGTACGGATCCAAATAGGCCTGCAGTAAAGCAGCCAAAACGTGCAGCCAAACTACTCCCAGTAGTACGGCTAGCAGCTCAGTCCGGCGCAGTGCTCACAGTGCACGGCACGAAGAAGTGGGCCGAAGACTTGGCAGCGGAGGTTGCCGCTAACCGACCCGACTGCCCCAAGACACTCCAGCTTGTGAAACTTGCCGAACAGCGACTTGGCCCATCTCACGGCCTAGTAAAGGTTCTTCGCTGCGGAGTTGCTTACCACCACGCAGGGTTGCCAGCCGATGTTCAGGCCGAAATCGAGGATGCTGTCCGAGAAGGGGTGATCGATATAATTTGTGCAACTAGCACTCTCACGGAAGGCGTCAACCTCCCGGTCAGGACTGTGATCATCTGTGAGCGTGGCGTCTATGATGGTGATAAGTTTATTCCTGTAATCACTTCGGCGGGACTAATGAATGCCGCTGGTCGGGCAGGTCGAGCCGGTCGGGAGACTGAGGGATGGGTTATTGTCAACGAGCAGTATGGAGCGAGTGCCGCACGCGATGCTCTCCATGATCTAGACAGATTTCACGATATAAATAGTACTCTTAATTCCGATAAAGCGCTTGTGGCCTTGGCAAAATATGAGGAAATAATCCTCGAGACAGGCCGATTGGCACTTCAAAATGTTCCCGTTGAGGTTGACGGATTTCTTTCTTACTGCTGGTACTTGGCAGAGGTTGCTGGAGTGGTTTCAGCAGCTGATCGCGTCGCACTCGTCTCTGATGGAATTCATCACACCCTGGCTTGGCATCAACTACCCGAATCCATTCGCAACAAGTGGGAGTTGCTAGGTCAGTTCTTGTGTTCATTCTACGAAAATACCGACGAAGTACGTCGTAGGCGTTGGGCCCATAGCGGCGCACGACTTTCAGCAAACCTGACGCTTGAGGCGGTGGCAATAGGTGCAACTGAAGAAGTCAGAACTTTAAGTCCAGCCGAATTGGCCGACCCCGTGCTGCTCCTCGGAACTATCCTCTCAGGCGGGCGACTAGAGGCACTCCTAGAACTTGTTAACCACCGAGATTTCCGATTCAAGCTCAAGCGATATGGGAGTATCGAGTTGGCAGAGATTGACGTTCTCGCCTTGGTCTTGGCCTGGGTAGATGGTATTCCACTAGCTGATCTGGCGGAAACGTACCTGCCCATGATCGACCCTAATGATGAGCCTTTACGATTCGAGCAACTCAGCAATTTTATCGGTAGGATCTGCGAACACCATCTACCATTCTCGCTTGGAACATTGATTGATTGGATTGGCGACCAGGTTGGCTTCGACCTTAATGCATTGCTCCCATCCCATGTTTATTACGGTGTCCCTCACGCTCATGGCATTGAGCTCCTTAAACGGGGCGTTCGCTCCCGGCGATTAGCCGTTGCGGTTGGCAATTTTGCAGAGAATCAGGGCGTTTCCGTCGAAAATCTCCGCAGCTGGATCGCGGGCCTCGGCCCAACTAGCTGGAGGAGGGAATTTGAAGCCAGCCCCGTTGAAGTTGCAGATCTTTTCCAATATGTCCATGATCCGGACGCAGCAATCAGTGCGTCACTCTTAGATGGTGAGATCATAGAGATTCAGGTCGACGCCGGAAAGGATCCGCATCCCTCTCAGGCTGAGCTTTATTTGCTGTCAGAACCGTCTGATCAAGAACGACCAACTCCATTGCTCTTGGTAACATCAACAGGTCAGTGTGTAGCGCGAATTCGCGCCACTGAGTACCGGCACTTGCTTATACTCTGCAACGCGGGTTTCCAGTTATCTGCAACGCCAATCGCTTGGAACGAGGATAGCTTTGTAACCCGCGTGGCAATCAGAGCCATTTTGGAATGACTATAAGCTAAAAGCAGTTTTTCATGTTTTCGGTTGCTCCGTCAGCTCCTTGTGCTGGCTCTTGTAATCCTCATGGTGTAATACTCCCCTCCGTTATCGCCAGCGAGCTGAAGCAGGTGGCCGCCAAGCCATCCGCACCGCCTTTCACACCATCACGCCGGGGTTCAGGCGGCGGTTGCGGCGGGCGCCACACCATGGATGAGGCCTACATCGCCTCGGTTCGCCAGCCGTTGCAGATCGCCGCATTGGGCCGTTCAGCCACCGGTGAACGGATTCAACAGACGAACCCCGGTGTTGGCGAAATCCACCACATTGCCTGTCACCACCGTCAGGTCATGCAGCATCGCGATGGCAGCGATCTGTTTGTCAATGGCGTGCTGGGGATCCGGTACACGCAAACGGCCCCAGACCTGAGCGGCATCGCTATCCAGCGCCAATACCCGATCGCCGTAATCGTGCAGCACCTGTTCAAGCCACTGTTCAAGCACCCCAGCCTGCTGACGATCACCACGATGGCGAATCAGCTCCACGCCACGCCGTAGCTCGCCAACCGTAACCGCCGCGAGAAAGATCGGCCTGTTGTTGTTAGAAGCATCCTCCCAGAAGGCGATCACGCCAGGATCAGCACGACGGCCCTTACGCGCCTCGCTGATCACATTGGTGTCAACCAATAACATGGCAAGTGGTGTCAACCAATAACATGGCAAGTGGTGTCAACCAAAAACATCCAAGGCCTCTGTGGTGTCAACCGGCCGCTCGAAATCAGTATCGCGGCCCACGTTGGGCATGGCGCTCAGTAGTTCGGCCAGATTGCGGCGTGGAGGCGTCAGCAAAGCAGTCGCCAAGATTGCCCGATGTTCAGCCTCGGCGCTGCGTCCATGGGCTCCGGCCCGCTTCTTCAGGGCCTGCACGAGCCCATCATCTACGCCGCGCACCAGTAGATCAGCCATCAACCTCCAGTACAACTGCTATCAATGATAGCGGCGCCTTTGTGGTGATGTACACCATGCCTCAATCGAGACCAGAATCGCTCACCCCCACCCTCTAGGCGATCTGCAGCAGCAGGGTCTCCATGCGATCCAGCCTGGCCTGGATCAGGGCTGCCTTGTTGAGGCCGGTGTAACCCTTGAAGCCCCGCTCTTTACAGAGCTCCTTCAGCTCCTTCACGCCCAGCTTCTCCAGCCCCTCCGCCAGTTCTCCAGCGACCTGCGGCTCCGGCTGAGACATGGACGGCAGCGCCCCATCCAGCTCCCGCAGGATCCGGGCGTCGGCCTGGGCCAGCTGCCGCAGGCTTTCCCGCAGCGCCTCAGCGATCTTGCCCATCGGCCGGCTCCTGGGATGGTTCGGGCAGAATGCTGAGCTGCTGGACGGTGCTACCAGCTCTGCTGTCCTCCAGGACGCTGCCCTCCAGGCTGGCCCGCAGCGCCTGCTGGCGGGCAGTTAGCTGCTCGAAGCGTTGCTTGCCCGTGCGCCAGCGGTTGACGAAATTGATCACCGCCTGATGTAACCAGCGACATGCTCTTGCTTGAATCCTGCGCTTGCGCGACCGGCAGCGGGCCTTCGCCTGGCGCAAACGCATCATCGAGGCTAGTATTGATGCAAATGCGGCAAGGCCATGGCGGTCGTCGATCGTGCTCTTGCTGCTGCTCCAGGCCGTGCTGCGCGCCGCCGACGAGCTGGAGCTGAGCCGCGCGGCCCTGGCCAGGCTGCTGGGCAAAGACCGCTCCACGCTGAACCGCGCCAAGGGCATTGACCCATCGTCCAAAACCGACGAGCTGGCGCTGCTGCTGATCCGGCTCTACCGCAGCCTTTCGGTTCTGGTCGGCAACGATCGCCTGCAGCTGCGTCACTGGTTTCACACCGCCAACCGCCACAGCGGAGGCGTGCCGGCCGAGCAGGTGCAGCGCACCGAGGGGCTTGTTGAGATCGTGCAATACCTCGACGCCATGCGTGCACCGATCTAAGCGATGGATCTACGCCCCATCGTTTCGGCTGCACCCGCAGTGGCCCTGCAGGGGACTGTGCTGCGTCTTGTGCAGCAGCAGGGCATTAACAGCCTGGATCCCCTGGTGGACAACCTCGAGCAGCTGGCCCGCCTGGAGGCCTTGGTGGAAACCAGCAAGCCCCTGTCGCAGGCTGCTGCCGCGGGCATTCCAAGCCATCCACTGCTGGCGACCCCATTCCGCTATCCGCCGCTCCGGCATGGCTCCTGTTTCGGCAGTCGTCAGCAGAGGGGGATGTTCTACGGCTCGCGCAGCCGCAGCGGTTCGCTGCTGGAGGGTGCTTTCTACGCCCTGTTGTTCTGGGAGGGGCTGATCGATCCTTCGCCCGCGCCCATACGCCGCCGCCAGACTCTGTTTTCCGTGCTGCTGAATGCCAGCCTCGGCCTGCGGCTGCAAGCCATCGCTGATCAAGCTGCCCAACTCACCCTTCGGGATCCCATGGAGTACGGGCCCAGCCAACAGCTGGGTGAATGGATGCGAGATCAAGGAATTTAGGCCTTTGAATACATCAGCGCCCGCTCCAGCGATTCGCTCATCCAAGTGGCTGTCTTGACCCCAGCGGTGTTTCAGTCCACCCCCTGCGATCAAGTGGAGATCACCACAGAAATCACAGCAGATCACGCTTCTTTTCTCTGTCATGACGATGCCAGGCTGCATCGTTTCCCCCGCGAGCTATTCCTGATCGATGGCCAACTCCCGAGGGCTGCACATTGATCGGCACCGTGTCTGGCTACCCACCGTGGTTGACATCCTCCCCGGCGTAAACGCCGGAGATTCCCCGAGGGTCCGCCTGGCGATGATGCGCAAGTCGCGAAGCAGACTCCTTCCATTACCGAGCCCCGCCAGGCCCGTCGTCATCCCTCCCGGCCTGAAGGCCAGGGTCATTCGCTTGAATTCAGCTGAATTCGGATCCCTGCCTGGGGTGCGCGGCGATGGTTGAGGGCCAAAGGATGGTGGAGGGCCCGGGGGTTGTCGCTGAAAAAGCCCTGGGCGGAGGAGCGGGCTGGCGCTTCTGGATCGATCGGGGCGGCACTTTTACCGATGTCGTCGGTTGCTCGGGCGACGGCCGGCTGGTGGTGCGCAAGCTGTTGTCGGTGCAACCTGGCCGGGCTGGCGATCCGGCGGTGACCGCCATCCGCGAACTGCTGGGGCTGGAGGGCAATCAGCTCGATGGCAATCAGGCGATCCCGGCGGGTTTGATCGCCGAGCTGCGCCTCGGCACCACGGTGGCCACCAATGCCCTGTTGGAGCGGCGGGGCGAGCCGGTGCTGCTGCTGATCAATCGGGGCTTTGCCGATTTGCTGGCCATCGGCGACCAGCATCGACCGGACATCTTTGCGCTCCAGATCAGCCGGCTCCAGCCGCTGCGGCTGCGGGCCCTGGAAGTGGCGGGGCGGTTGGCGGCCGATGGCAGCGAGCTCGAACCGCTGGGCCTCGATGGCCAGCTGGAGACCGAGTTGCGGCGGGCCCTGGCCGAGGGTTACCGCAGTGTTGCCGTGGCCCTGATCCATAGCTATCGCAACCCCAGCCAGGAGCTGGCCCTGGAGCGCTGGCTGCAGGGCCAGGGCGTGACCCATGTGGCGCTTTCCCACCGGCTCAGTGGCCAACCCAGGCTGGTGCCCCGCGGCCATACAGCTCTGGTGGAGGCGGCGGTGGCGCCAATTTTGCGCGCCTATTTGGAGCAGCTGCAGCTGGCTCTCGGTGCCGCCACCCCCCTGCGGGTGATGCGCTCCAGCGGCTCCTTAGCACCGCCAGCCCTGCTGCACGCCAAGGACACGATCCTTTCCGGCCCCGCCGGCGGCATGGTGGGGGCGGTGGCGGTGGCCCGCCAGGCACTGCTGGCTGATGGTTGCGCCGATCTGCCGCCGATCGTGGGTTTCGACATGGGTGGCACCTCCACCGATGTATTCCATTTCGATCCCAGCAGGGGCGAGGCGGCCTGGGAGCGCAGCGCTGAAACCGAAATCGCCGGCCTGAGATTGCAGGCGCCGATGTTGCCGGTGCATACGGTGGCTGCCGGCGGCGGTTCGATCATTGATTTCGATGGCGAGCGGCTGCGGGTGGGACCCGAATCCGCCGGCGCTGATCCAGGGCCCGCCGCCTATCGGCGCGGCGGGCCGGCCACGATCACCGATGCCAACCTGCTGCTGGGGCGACTGCCAGCCCAAGCCCTGCCGTCGGTGTTTGGCCCGGCGGGCGATCAGCCACCAGATCTGGAGGCGGTGCGGCAGCGCTTCTCGGCCCTGGCCAGCGCCATGACCAGCGCCACGGCCCGCTCCACGCCCCAGGCCCACCGGGCCACCACCCCGGAACAGGTGGCGGAGGGTGCCCTCTGCATCGCCATCGAACGGATGGCCGAGGCGATGCGGCGCATCTCAATTCAGCGGGGCCATGACATCCGCGCCGCCCTGCTGGTGAGCTACGGCGCCGCCGCCGGCCAGCACGCCTGCCGCCTGGCGGAGCTGCTGGGGATTCGCCGGGTGCTGCTGCATCCCCTGGCCGGGGTGCTGTCGGCCTACG
>DGYA01000069.1:0-17163 GCA_002396505.1 Cyanobacteria bacterium UBA5018
CAGATCAAACAATTATTCCACTCCAGCTAAAATAATAAGATAAGTATGATTTAATTTAGCTTTCCAATACCAGCAATCTCTTCACTAAAAGAGCTCGGTTTTGCTCTCTTTGAGCTCCTTCCAAATCTTGCGAATCTCGGCATAGGCTTGTTCTTGGCTAATTTTGCCATTGCCCTGAAGTCCCACAATCAAGCCTACCCTTTCGGCAAAAGTTTCAAGATTTTGGTGAAATGCCAATCGTTGGGGCGACCAATTATTGCCGCGATAGCCCGAGTAGGCCTCCATAGGAGAGCGAATGCCCTCCTGTTTGTCGTGAAGGTTAGGTCCCTCGCCGCTGGCTTGGGAGCTGGATGGGGGGATGGTGTCGCTCAATTTGAACTAAAGGTTGGCGAGGTTTAGGAAAAAAAACCGTTGAGCAATGGGCTGGAGCGTTGCTCAACAGTAAACAATCTCACGGCTAAAGGCCAGTCTCACAGCTCAGGGCCAATCTCAAAGCTAAAGGCCAGTCGCCCACCTAAGGGCTAGTCTCAAAACTAAAGGCCAGTCTGCCACCTAAGCGCCGGTGCCGCTGATAAAGATCTGTACTGAGCCTAGGAACGAACAATACCTTAGTCAAGGCAGCTGTTGACAACCGACAAACTGCGGTGTTCAAACGAGGATGCCTGCCTGACCAGGGCTGGTGCAAGCTGCCGGCCGAGGCAGGGTCTTGCGAAGCGGCTCAATTCAGACCACAAGGTTGCGGCGCCACCTGGAGCCTGGCATCACTGGCTCCCTGGCGGCCGCCGGGCATTGCAGCCCAGTGAAACTGCACGGAGGTGAACCCCCATATGAGTGAATCTCCATAGCAGTGAACCGCCAGGGAGCAGCAACAACAGATGGGTGATGGAAAGCTAACCTCAATCAAACCTAGGGCCCATGCAGTCCCACTGCAGTGGTTCTCCAAGCCGGTGCCACTCCAGCCAGGTGGCAGGGGTTCTGGGCCGGATCTGGGTAGAAATAGGCCAATTTCGGGCCGAGTGATCTAGAGCACCGACGAGCCGAGCATGTCGAGTCAAAATCAAAATGCGAATCTGCGGTGCCGTGACAGGCCCGGACCTGTGGATGGACCGGTCGATTTTCCGGAATGCGAAGCTCTGGTTACCCAAAGTGGCAGTCTGTCTGTTATTGCAAGCAGGCATTGCTACCGGCGGACTGATTTTACAACGCTGGATCGAGCCTGAATCGACGTGTTTCGCCCAACCCCTGGTGCTCTGAATTCGCATTTGCTGGAGGAACGTCCAGCAAATTTACCTAGTCAACTATATGTCCACGGCGGGCGGCGTCCCACCAGTTTCAGTGTGGTGATCTTTGAACCAGCTGGGCCGCGCTATCAATCGCTGACCAAGCTCAGCCAATTTCAGCAAATTGCCCAGCTTGGCCTGCCCCTTTGGCTAAGGGTAACTGGGTTATGGGATAAAGACCTAATTCGTACCTGCTTGGCGGAACTAGCCGTGCCAGAGATTTTGTTGCCGCCTTTGCTAGAGGTGCCACAACGGCCCCGGGTGGACTGCCTCGGCGAAGCCCTGCTAGTGGTGTTGCACCAGCTCAGTTTTGCCCGCGATCCAAGCCACCTAATTAGTGCCCAGGTGGGGTTTTTACTACTACCAAACCTGCTGGTGACAGTTGAGGAGGCACCCACCGCTGAATCCTTCCCAGATCTTACCCATTGGCTAGTGGGACAATTGGGAGCAGTTGAACATCGCGATCTGGATGATATCCTCCATTTTCTTGTGGATGAACTTCTCGATGCCCTATTTCCAATGCTTGAACAGATAAACAATCGACTTGATGATCTGGAAGAAGTGGTGCTGCGTGAT
Organism: Cyanobacteria bacterium UBA5018; assembly: GCA_002396505.1. Taxonomy (GTDB): domain Bacteria; phylum Cyanobacteriota; class Cyanobacteriia; order PCC-6307; family Cyanobiaceae; genus UBA5018. Next base: position 1,857 of record DGYA01000069.1, read on the forward strand.
CCCGAACCAAAACATCTAAATCGCACATTCCGTTACCGCAGTCATCTGCGCACAATTCGCAATCAGATCTGGCCATTACGACACCAGATTCATGTATTACTACGTCAACAACAACAGCTCCTAGGACCGGAAGCCCTAGGTGGCTTTCAAGAAATGGGCGAAATTGTAGGCATGCTTTTCGAGAGCACTGATTTGCTGCGCAACCAGTGCGATGCCATCACCCAAGCCTATGGCGCCAGCATCGGAAATCGTATGAATCAAATCATGAAAACCTTAACAATACTCACCAGCATTTTTGCACCACTAACTTTTATTGCTGGAATTTATGGAATGAACTTTGAACACATGCCAGAGTTGCGCTGGCGCTATGGCTATGCAGCATGTCTTGTAATCATGACAATCGTGGCCTCGGTGCAGGCTTTTTGGCTGTGGCGCCGGGGCTGGTTTCGCGATTGGACCGCTCCACGCTGAGCCATCTGGCCAGGCCGAATCTCTGGCTGGGGCCAGGCCAGGCCAGGCATTCAAGCCAAAGGCCCAGGGGTTCGGCGGCAGGACCCCAACCCCACTTCATAGCCCCGTATGGAGCGCATGGCCAATTGAATGTATCCTGGAATACATAGACCTGTGCCGATGGCGCTCGTAGTTGTCTGGTTATTCCTGTAAATTCCGAGCGCTTTCCTTTGGAAAGCCTTAACTATCGGTGTGAGGACCCCGATGAAACTGTTCCAGCAACTGCTGCTGGCGCCTGCGGCCCTTGGCCTTGCAGCGCCCCTGGCGGCAACCGCCGCCGATCTGCCGATGGCGTCGAGCACCGCTTCGATAAACAGCTACACCCAACAGCAAGACCTGGACCGCTTCCGCGCCTGGGAATCGCAGAATCAAGTTACCAGCATCAATCAGTTCTCAGAAGTTAAGCCCACCGACTGGGCCTATCAAGCGCTGAGCAACCTGATCGAGCGCTACGGCTGCGTAGCCGGTTATCCCAACGGCACCTTCAAAGGTGGCCAGGCGATGACCCGCTTTGAGGCCGCCGCCCTGCTGAACGCCTGTCTCGATCGCGTCACCGAAGTGACCGACGAACTGCAGCGCCTGATCAACGACTTCCAAAAGGAACTCAGCGTGCTCAAGGGCCGCGTTGATGGCCTTGACAAGCGCGTCGGCAAGCTGGAGTCCACCCAGTTCTCCACCACCACCAAACTGCAGGGCGACACCGTCTTCGTGATTGGTGCCAACGCCTTCGGTGGCAGTCAGGCCAACAACTTCGCCCCTGCTGCCAATACGGGTCTGTCTCCTGCAAGCAGCAATGGCAGGAATTCCAACAGGAGAGATATTGGCGCCGCAGTCTTCAACTACGATCTTCGCCTGAATCTGCAGACCAGCTTCACAGGCAAAGATCTGCTCTATACCCGCCTGCGCAGCGGCAATTTCGTAGGTAGCCCCTTCTCGCCTACTGGCAATCAGCCCGGCCTTTTGGCCCTGGATCGGGCCTTTGGCAGTGGCAACAGCGGTGCTGCCGCCAACCTGAACAACGTGGTTCAACTGGATCGTCTGTACTACCGCTTCCCGATCGGCAAGTCGTTCACTGGCCTGGTGGGTCCGCGGGGCCGGAACACCGAGTTCCTGGCAATCACGCCGTTCTTCTACAAGAGCGATCTGCTCGACTTCTTTACTCTCAATGGCGCCCCCGGTACCTATAACAAGGCCACCGGCGCCATTGCCGGCCTGATGTGGAAGCAAAATGTGAAGAAGGGCAAGCCCTACTTCGCCGCCTCCACCAGCTATGTGGCTACCGATGCCAATAGCGGTAATACTGATAACACGACCGGCAATGGTGGTGGCATCTTCGGTGACAGCAGCAGGGGTAGTTTCACCACCCAGGTTGGCGTGGCCGCTCCCCAGTGGGCACTGGCCTTCGCCTGGCGTTACGGCCAGTGCGGTCAGAATTTCCGCCGCGGCAGCCAGTATGCCAACCAGAATGAGCCCTGTACTGCCCCCGCACCTAACACCGGTGCAACCACTACTGCCTATTCGAACAACTTCGCCCTCACCGGCGCCTGGCAGCCCAAGAAAGCTGGCGGCATCGTGCCCTCGCTGAACCTGGGCTGGGGCTACAGCGCCCTGGCGCAGTCGAATCTGTTCAGGAGTGCCGCTCCCGTGGTCAACGAGCCCGCCAACATTGGTGCGGCCCAGTCCTGGACCCTCGCCCTTCAGTGGGCCGATGCCTTTGCCAAGGGCAATTCAGCCGGTATGGCCGTGGGTCAACCCCAGTTCGCCACCAGCCTGCGCAATGGCCGCACCCCCCAAGATGGCAATTTTGCCTGGGAGTGGTGGTACAAGTTCAAGGTGAGCGACAACATCTCGATCACCCCGGCCATCTTCTACCTCAGCCGTCCCTACGGTCAGTGGACCCAACCTGGCCAGTCCAACAACGTCTTTGGCGGCCTGGTGCAGACCCAGTTCCGCTTCTGATCGCTGTAATTCCTAGCCAGTACTAGTGACAGCCAAGTCGCAAGCTTGACTGTCAGCGCAACCGCTAGCTCAAGAAGCATTCAACTGAGCTCACACCTGAATTGAACTTTACTTAATTCAGCTATGGCCTCCCGGAAACGGGAGGTTTTTTGCTTTTGATTTTTAAGTTAGTGCGCCTAAGGGCGGCTCAACAATTACTGATTTCACGGCTTTTAACATCCTGATGGCAGTGCCGGTCCTGAGTTGCTCCGTAACTTGCGATAACTGGAGCGCACCTGGAACAATTCACTACCTCACTGCTCCCATAAGCTGATATGCATGGCGTCGAATGGTTGGTCCACGAATCTCAGGAACCAAACAGGCAAATTTTCAAAGTGATCTGGATGAATAACTGTTCTGGAGTTCTTAACTTTTCGCTTTAAACGCAGAGAATGACCACCTATGTCAAATCTTGACCAGCTCTTAACCTACCCATAAAGACATGGGTAAACGCGGTTTGCTAATTAAGGTCAGACCCAATTCTTGCTAATCCATGACCTTCGCTAAGAAGGCCTTGATCCTTGGCACCCTGGCCGCCCTCGGCACCGGCGCCACCGCCTCGGCTCAGAACACCCTCAACGGTGCTGGTGCCACCTTCCCCGCCCCCTTTTACCAGCGCGCCTTCGCCGATCTGGCCAGCAAGGGTGTGCAGGTGAACTACCAGTCGGTGGGTTCCGGCGCCGGCGTGCGCCAGTTCGTAGCCGGCACCGTCGATTTCGGTGCCACTGATGAGCCGATCAAGGCCTCCGAGGCGGCGAAGGTGAAGCGTGGTGTGGTGCAGTTCCCCGCCGTCGGCGGCACCATTGCGGTGGCCTTCAACAAGGCCGATTGCAAGGGCTTGAAACTCAGCCAGAAGCAGGTGGCGGACATCTTCCTGGGCAGCATCACCAGCTGGGATCAGTTGAAGTGCGGTAAGGGCAAACTCACCGTGGCCCACCGCTCCGATGGTTCCGGCACCACCTTCGCCTTCACCAGCTCCCTCTCAGCCTTCTCCCCCGCCTGGAAGGGCAAGGTGGGCGCTGGCAAGAGCGTCAACTGGCCCGTGGGCGTTGGCGGCAAGGGCAACGAAGGTGTATCTGGCATCCTCCAGAACACCCCCGGTTCCATTGGTTACATCAACCAGGCCTTCGTGCGTGGCAACATCAAGGCTGCGGCAATTCAGAATAAGGACGGCAATTTTGTATTGCCTAACTTGAAGAGTGGTGCCGCCGCTCTCAATAACATTGTTCTCGATGGCAACCTGGCCGGCGAAGATTTCAATCCCGCTGGCGCTGGCAGCTATCCCATCTCCACCCTCACCTGGATCCTGGCCTATAAGGAAGGCAATGGCCTCAAGGCCGGTGCCATCCGCAAGGCCATGCTGCACCTGCTGGGCCCCGCCCAGAACCAGGCCGATGACCTTGGCTATGTGCCCCTGCGGGGCTCGATCCTGAAGGCCGCCAAGGCTGCCGTCGCCAAAATCGGCGCTTGATCGCCTAGCTAGATCAGAGTTTTGGGCCCCCTATGGGGCCTTTTTTTTGGCCCTAGCACAACTTAGAGATGGCCCCAATTATTCCTAGCCTCATTTCTCGCTATTTATTGGCGGGACATTGCAAGGGCCCCGGTTTCATGTAAAATATGTGATAGGGCTATTTAAGAGCTTCGTGATGGGCCTATCAATATGGACTGCCTGTGGCCCGGTGGCCCTGCCGCTGCTGCTGGTTTCAATGTCAGTATTTGCGGTGGGCATCGATCGCGCCACTTTTTGGTGGCGCTGGTGGCGGCGGCCCGTCAGCCAGGGGCGGCGCCAGCGGGGTCAACAGCTCAACGCGATGGCAATCCAGGAATCTCGGCAGCTCGATTTAGAGCGGCTGGCCAGTCGCATGGCCAACGGCGAACAGCTGCTGCAGGCGGCGATGCTGCTGGCGCCGCTGCTGGGCCTCACCGGCACAGTGCATGGGCTGATGCAGGTGTTGCGGGCCCTCGGGCCCCAATTGTTATTGCCGCCCACGGCTCCCCTGGCGGGCTATGCCGATGTGCTGATCAGCACCTTGGTGGGCCTACAGCTCACCCTGCTGGCTACGGCCCTGTTGCTGCTCAACCAAGGGCTAAGCCGTTGGCAAATTGATCAGCTGCGTCAGCAATTGCCATGAGTGATTTCTTACATGAATAATTCGCTGGGCTTGCCCAACCTGCCGCTGCTATGGCCGCTGTTGGGCTGCAGCTTGGTGGTAACCACCGCCGTTGCCTGCCTACCCACCCTGCTGCTTTCCAGTACCCCAGCCAAACCGCGGCCGCGAGCTTCCCTGGCGGCAGGGGCCCAGCCCTTGCTAGTGCTGCGCAGCAGCCGCGGTGAATGGCTGCTCAATGGTCAGCCCATAGCCGCAACAGCCCTGGCCCGGCTGTTGCGCCGCCAACAGCCCGAAACTCGCCTGCACCCCTCCGCCCAGCTGCCGGCCAGCACAGTGGCCAATTCCCTGGCCTGGTTACGTCTGCATTCCGGCAAGCAGGCCTCCTTGGATCTGGCGATTCGATGATTAGCCCTGCCAGCAAATCCTCGCTGCCGCTGGCGTCGCTGGCCACGGCATCGCTGGCCACGGCATCGCTGGCCACCGTATCGCTGGCCACGGCCCTGCTGGGGATCACTGTTGGTGGCTTTGCCCTGGGCCTGCTGCTGCTGCCCCAACGGCTGCTGCAAAGGCCCCTGGCCGAGGGGGTGATCGCCCTGCATATCGAACCTCAAGGCCGCCTGCGCGTATGGAATCAGCCGATCAGCCCGGCCGCATTGAAGACACTGCTGGCCGCTGCCGCCCGCAAGCCTGGCGCCAAACTGCGGCTGGTGCCCTCGCCCCAGACCCCCTGGGGTGAAGTAAGTCGATTGGTGGCTCTTTTTGAACGTGGAGACTTACCCCTTGAACTTCAACTTCCCGTCCCTGCCTCCGGCCCTGGCACTGGGTCTGCGACGAAGGCTGCCCTTGCTGCTGCTGATTCTGGCAGCGAACCTGGCTCTGGCCCTGGCGCCAACCGATCGCGGTAACCCAGGGGCCAACCGCAACCAAAGGCTGGCCATCACCGATGACAGCCCCGAGCTGCTGCGCTTCAGTCGCAGCCAGAGCCTGGCAATGGTATTGCCCGGTGGAAATTTAGCGAACATGCCTGGCGGCTTGGCAACCCTGCCGCCCCCCCCAACCAATTTGCCGCTGGTGAAGGCAGGCAACTTGCCTGAGATGTCTAGCGCCAAAGGCCCCAGCTCCCAAGCGCCTGTCGGGCCAGGTAAATCCGGCGGCTCAGCGTTCTTGATGAATTTGGCTCCACCTGGCCTACCCGATCGAGCCAGCGTCGCCCTTGAGGCCCTCCGCCAGCTAGTGGGGCCGGCCACCACTGGCACCGATCCAGATTCAGGGCTCGGCCGCGATCAGCTGGCGGCGATCCAGCGGCGACAGTGGTGGTTGAGCAGCGGCCAGGAACCGATACTGCAGCAGCTATGGCAAGCCGGTGTCAGCGTCTCGCAGCCGCCAACGCCCCTGGCCGATCTACCGGCTGCTGTCGAACTGCGGCGGTTGCCTGCGGGGGTGACTGGGCGGCTGGGGCTGCCAGAGCCCCATGGCCATTCCCTGGTGGGCCGCAACACCGCTGTGCTGCTCTGGCGTTTGGGGAGTGAAGTATGGGCCCTGCGCCTGCCCCTGGGGGAAGCGCTAACCAAGTCTTAAACACAGCACTACCAACTCTTTGCTTTCTAGACGACATCAGTTCATAAGGTCAGCGAACCGACGCAATCGGCCCGTTATGGTGTTCACGCCCGCCAGCGGCCCCAGCTACAGCCAAGACTTTCGCGAGCTGCTGGAGACCAGCTACGAAAAGCGCAGCCTGATGCAGCTGAGCTCAGGCAGCACCGTTCCCCTGCTCAAGAGGAACGTCTGGCTGGTGGTGCGGGGCATGGTGAAGCTCACCGCCCTGTCGATGCAGGGGGACGAGATGCTGCTCGGTTTGGCGGGCCCCAACGAGCCCTTCGGCGACCCCCTCTCCAATGTGGAGGCTTACCAGGCCACCACCCTTTGCGACACCGACCTGCTCTGCCTCAGCTGCGAAGAAATCGGTCGAGACGCCAACTTGGCAATGGCATTACTGCAAGGCCTGGGAGCTCGCTATCGCCAGAGTGAATCGATGCTGGCGTTACTGGGATTGCGCCGGGTGGAAGACCGGGTGCGCGGCTTCCTGGAGTTGCTTGCCAACGATTATGGCCAGCCCTGCGACCAGGGCCTGAGGCTGAATCTCAAGCTCACCCACCAGGATTTAGCCAGCGCCTTGAGCACCACGCGGGTCACCGTTACCAGAGTGTTGGGCTGCCTCAAGGATGAGGGTTGGTTGTCCATAGACGACAAGCGTCATCTGGTGATCTCCCACCTGCCCCGCACCAAGGCCCTGGCGCGGCTGAGATGAGCGAGCCGCCAATTAGGCTGCTGATCATCGATAGCGATTCCGCCTCAGCCTCCCTGCTGCAACAGTTCCTGGAGCAGCAGGGATTTCAGGTGAGCAGCTGTACCAACCCCCATAAAGTGCTCGAGAGGCTGGCGGGTCCCCATGCCTATCAACTATTGCTAGTCTCCGACATCATCAGCACCGACAGCGTTAACTGCCTGCTCGATCAGGCCCACGCCGCTTCACCGCCGATGCCGGTGTTACTGCTCTGCGCCGCCGCCAAAGAAATCGATCGGATTAAAGCTCTAGAGGCCGGTGCCGATGATCTGCTGGTGCGGCCGTTCAGCTTGGCGGAGTGCGCCGCCCGCTGCCGCGCCCTGGTACGCCGCCAGCATTTTCAACGACATCCCCGTCCCCAGCGGCCGCGGGCTGGTTACGGCGATGCTTAGGCCGATGCCCAAGGCGGCTGATTCTTCACAATCCCTGTCATCGGGAGATGACTTCTGGGGCAGACGGGCCAGCGGTGAGAATGGCGCCATGCACCCTCCTCTTCTAGTCGTCGAAGACGACGAGACAATCCGCGAGACCATTCGTGATGCCTTGGAACTGGAGGGGTTTGTCGTGACGGCCTGCGGCAATGGTCGCGATGCTTTGCAGATCATCCAGGCTGCTGCCAGCGGCGAGGGCTTTGCCCTGGTGGTCTTGGATCTGATGCTGCCAGGCCTTGGCGGACTAGACCTCTGCCGCAAGCTGCGCCAGGCCAACGACACCACGCCAATTCTGGTGGTGAGCGCCCGGGACAGCGAGACCGACCGGGTGCTGGGGCTGGAGGTGGGCGCTGACGATTACCTGGTCAAGCCCTTCGGGATGCGGGAGTTGGTGGCCCGCTGCCGAGCCCTGATGCGGCGCAGCGCCAGCCAGAACACGCCATCCAAAGTGTTACAGCACGCCAATTTATCTCTTTACCTGGAGGAATGCAGGGTTACACGCGACGGACTTGACGTGAGTCTTTCGCCAAAAGAGTATCGGCTTCTGGAATTATTCATGCAAAATCCCCGCCGGGTGTGGAGTCGCGACAAGCTCCTGGAGCATGTCTGGGGTATCGACTACATAGGAGATAGCAAAACCGTAGACGTGCATATCCGTTGGCTGCGGGAAAAGTTAGAGGAAAATCCCTCTGCCCCCCAACATCTGCTCACGGTGCGGGGATTCGGCTATCGCTTCGCTTAGGTCGATGCTGCTGCAGGGGTGGCGGCAGGGATGGCGGCGGTTATCGCAGCGGCAGATCTGGCAGCGGCAGATTTGGCAGCGGCAATGGTGGCGGCAGGGGTGGCAGCGGTTATGGGAACGCCGGGAGGCCAGCCAGCTGAGCTTGCGCCAATTGCTGGGTTGGATGGATGCGGCGCCCTTGGGCTGGGTGCTGCTGGACCGCCATGACCGGGTAAATCATCTGACGCCAAGAGCGGAGCGGCTGCTGGGGGTCGATGTCGGGCGCATCCTCCAGGGCAGAGAATTCAAGGAGCTTTGCAACGACCCCAGCCTGCTGGCCTGCATTCGCAGCGCCCGCCGCCTGGATCGACCCCAGCGGCTGGAGTGGCAGCGCTCTGAGCTGGAGATAGACGTGTTGGCCGTGCCCGGTGGCGGTGGCTGGCTGGCGGTGCAGCTGCAGAGCCGTCGCACGCTGGAGGCGCAGCTGCAGCAACAGGAGCGCTGGGTGGGCGATGTGGCCCATGAGCTGAAAACGCCACTCACCGCCCTGTTGCTGGTGGGCGACAGCCTTGCCGCCCAGGTAAACAAACAAAACGCCCGACTGGTGGAACGCCTGCAGCGAGAACTGGTGAGACTCCAGGAGCTGGTGAATGATTTGCTGGAGCTATCGCGGCTGGAGAACACCCTGCCGGGTTTGGGTCTGCGGCTTGCCGATGTGGAGCTGCGGCCCTTGGTGGAGCTGGTCTGGGCTGGATTGAGGCCCCTGGCCGACCAGCGCCAGATTCAGCTGCAGCTGGAGGTGCCGCCCAGCCTGCTGCTGCGGGCTGACAGCTCCCGACTGCATCGCGCCCTGCTCAACCTGATCGATAATGCCCTGCGCTACAGCCCAGATGGGTCGGCTGTGCAGGTGATGGTCACCAGTCGCAGTGGCTGGTGTCGGCTTGGCATTCGCGACTGCGGACCCGGCTTGAGCGAGGAGGACCTGGAGCACATGTTTGAGCGCTTCTACCGGGGCGATCCTTCCAGGGTCAAGAGCCAGCGCACCGGCAGCGGTCTGGGCCTGTCCATCGCCCAGCAAATCGCCGCCACCCATGGCGGTCGGATCCAGGCCAGCAACCACCCCGAGGGAGGGGCACTGATCGAATTGATTCTTCCCCTTGGTGGACCGGTCAAGCTTGCTTAAGGTGACCGATGTGAACGGGCTGGCAGCGCGGCTGGCCAAATGACCCGCAAAACGATGAGCAGCGTTTACGCCGACAACAGCCTCACGATCGGCAACACCCCCCTGGTGCAGCTAAACCGAGTCACCGCAGGCTGCCAGGCGAGGGTGCTGGCCAAGATTGAGGGTCGCAACCCGGCCTTCTCAGTCAAGTGCCGCATCGGAGCGGCGATGATTTGGCAGGCGGAACAGGATGGTCTGCTGGGTGCTGGCAGGGAACTGGTGGAACCCACCAGTGGCAACACGGGCATCGCCTTGGCCTTCGTGGCGGCCTCCCGTGGCATTCCCCTCACCCTCACCATGCCGGAGACGATGAGCATGGAACGGCGCAAGCTGCTCACCGCCTACGGGGCGCACCTGCTGCTCACCGAGGGCAAGAAGGGCATGCCCGGAGCGATTGCCGCCGCCCAGGAATTGGCCGAATCCGATCCGGAGCGTTACGTAATACTGCAACAGTTCGCCAACCCGGCCAATCCGAAGATCCACCATGACACCACGGGCCCTGAAATCTGGCGAGACACCGACGGCCAGGTGGATGTGTTTGTGGCGGGCGTCGGTACTGGCGGCACGATTACCGGTGTAAGCCGCTACATCAAGCACACCCTGGAAAAGCCCTTGGTGAGCGTCGCGGTGGAACCAGTCAACAGTCCAGTGATCAGCCAAACCATGGCTGGGCAAGATCTGAAGCCAGGGCCGCACAAAATTCAGGGCATCGGCGCTGGTTTCGTACCAGCCAACCTCGAGCTGGCTTTGGTGGATCGCGTCGAGACGGTTAGCGATGATGAGGCAATTTCCATGGCCCGCCGCTTGATGAAGGAGGAGGGAATCCTGGCAGGCATCTCCTGCGGGGCTGCGATGACGGCGGCACTGCGCCTTGCCAAGGAACCACAATTCGCAGGCAAAACAATCGTAGTAGTGTTACCCGATTCGGGAGAGCGCTACCTCAGCTCAGCCCTATTCGAAGGCGTCTTCGACGAGCGCGGTCTAGCCTCGCCCCTCGGCAATTGACCAACCACAAAAGCCCAATGGCGCTCAAATTACCTGGTGTTCAGCGATATTTTTCCCAGACATCTCATGCCAAACTATCCAATGCCCAGTGGCCCCCTGTCTAGCGATCCAATGCCTAGCAATCCATTGACTGGCCATCCAATGCCTAGCGATCCAATGCCTAGCGATCCAATGACCGGCTATTCGATCTCCAGTGATTCTCTGCCTGTTGATCCCATTCCTAATGATCCAATGGCTGGCCAGCCAGCTCCCAGCGACCCGGAGGCATCTGGATCAGTGACGCCTGAATCAGTAGAACCAGAATCCGTGGCAGTTGATAGTCCAGTCTCTGCGAATAGCCCAGTCGATGAGGCTGCTATTAAAGTTGCCGAAGCCGTTTCCAATGAAGCTGGCCCAGCTAGCGAGGAAATTGCAATCCCCATACCTGCCTTGCCACAGAACCCAGACCCTGCCCCTGCGCAAGCAATTGATCTGCGCCAGATAGCGGATCAGATGCCGCCGCCCCTCGCCCCTGATCTGCCTGCCCTGGCGGAGCCAAGCCCACCGTTGCAGAGCCAGATTCCGATCGCCACCGCTGCCCCCCTGGTGGCAACTGCGGAGCCCAAGGCCACCAAACCCCAGTCGGCCACTGGCGCAGGCTCCAAAAGCGCCACTGCACTGCCCCTACAGCTACTTAACCAGCTGCTGCGCAAAATTGGCGCTACACCCCTGGGTTCCCTGGGGGATATGTTGCCATTACTGCGCATCCTCACCCTGGCTTTGCTGGCAGGTATTGGCCTGAGGTTTGCCACTGCCACCCTCGGAGCGATCGACGATTTACCCCTGGTGGGGGGCCTATTGGAACTGGTTGGCCTGGTTACTCTGCTCAACTTCCTAGCTCGCAACGCCTTAAAGCAGCAGAAGCGGGCCGAACTGCTGGCCAGAATCCAAAAGCTACGCACCGATCTGCTCGGCTAAAATTTGTGAACTCGGCTAATTTTAGCCCCAATAAAATAGCTAAATAGCATCAATTTCTAGGAATCCCCGATTTAGGCGCTCATCTCCAGCATGCGCTGGATAGGGGTCAGGGCCCGCTGGCGCAGCTGCTCATCCATGGTGATTTGGGGTTCCATGGTGAGCAGGCAATGCCAAAGTTTTTCCAGGGTGTTAAGCCGCATATAGGGACAGGCATTGCAGCTACAGCCGTCGGCACCGGGAACCGGGAGCAAAAGCTTGTGGGGAACCCGTTGCTGCATCTGGTGGAGGATGCCGGGTTCGGTGAGCACGATCAGGCTCTGGGCATCACTATCTTCGGCGCGCAGTAGCAACTTACTGGTGGAGCCAATGAAATCAGCCAGGTCAAGTAAATGGGGCAGGCATTCGGGATGGGCCAGTACCTCCGCATCTGGATGGTCCAACTTCAGCTGGAGCAACGCCTGCTCACTGAAGGATTCGTGCACCATGCAGCTGCCAGGCCAAAGGCTGAGCTCGCGGCCACTCTGGGCCTGTACCCAACGACCCAAATTCTGATCTGGTGCAAACAAAATCGGCCGATCTAGCGGCAGTTTTTTCACCAGCTCTACGGCGTTGCTGCTGGTGCAGATCAGATCGCTCTGGGCCTTCACCGCAGCCGAGCAATTGATATAACTCACTACAAAGTGGTCTGGATGCTGTTCGCGGAAGGCGGCGAAGGCATCGGCTGGGCAGGCGTCAGCGAGAGAGCAGCCGGCATTGAGGTCTGGCAGTAGCACGATTTTGCCGGGATTGAGTATTTTTGCGGTCTCGGCCATGAAGTGCACGCCACAAAACACGATCACATCGGCATCGGTACTGGCGGCCTTACGGGATAGTTCCAGCGAGTCGCCAATAAAATCGGCGATGTCCTGGATGGCGTCTTCCTGGTAGTAGTGGGCCAGGATCACGGCGTTGCGCTCACGGCTCAGGGTCCGGATGGCCGTGGGCAGGTCGGCAGGAGTGTTAGCTGCGCTACCGGCGCTGGTGTTGTGGACAGCGGCGAAAACCAACCCGAGTCCTCACGTGGTGCAGGATGGCTTAACACTAGGCAGTGGTGGATGCGGATCCTGAACCTGGCCGTGGTGGGCGATCCGCACGGCTCCTGGGACCGTTCTGACCACGAGCTACTGGCAAAACTGAGCCCTGATGCCCTGTTGGTGGTGGGCGATCTGAGCGATGGCCAGCCGCGCATCCCAGCGCTGTTGCGTCGCCTACCGATGCCGGTGGCCTGCATCCTCGGCAACCACGACACTGGCAAAGATGCCAGTGGTCGCACCCTGCGGGTGCAAATCGACACCTTGGCGGAGCTGCACTGTGGCTGGGAGCTGCGGGAACTGCGCCCCCCCGGCTTGGCGGTGGTGGGCGCCCGGCCTGCCAGTGCCGGTGGCGGCTTCAATCTCTCCAAGGCGATGCTCGCCGCCTTTGGCCCCCTGAGCCTGCATGACTCCGCCGAACGCATAGCCGCAGCCGCCCTGGCAGCCGATCCAGCCCTGCCCCTGGTGCTGCTGGCCCATAGCGGTCCAGCCGGTCTGGGCAGTGAAGCCGCCGATCCCTGTGGCCGTGACTGGAAGAAGCAAGCCTGTGACTGGGGCGATCAAGACCTAACCCTGGCGATTGAACGGATCCGTCGCCAGCGGCCGGTGCCGCTGGTGGTTTTCGGTCACATGCACCATGCCCTGAAGCGTGGCCAGGGGCACCGCCGCACCCTGGCCACCGATCGCCAGGGAACCGTCTACCTGAATGCCGCCAGCGTGCCTCGCCACGGTCGAGATGCCGCCGGTAAGGAGCTACGCCATTTCAGTTGGGTGGAGTTGACTGAGGACGGCACAGTGCTCCATGCCAGCCACCGCTGGTATGGCCTCGACGGCCGGCTGCTCTATCAAGAGCTGCTTATAAGCCGATCGCCCCTGCAGATCGGCTGTAATGAAAACAAATTAGCCGGCGGCGAACTGGCCAGCGGCACCCATAGCAGCCTGCTTTCGTGCTGATCTACACCTGCATCAGTGGCCATGGTTTCGGGCACGGCTCCCGCACGTCGGCTGTGCTCACTGAACTGCATCGGCTGCGGCCCAGCTGGAGATTGGTGATTTCCACCAATCTGCCGGCCGGTTTTCTGGCTACGGCGATGGGCCCAGTGCCCTACGAGCTGCGTCCCTGTCGCTGGGATGTGGGGGTGATCCAGGCCGATGCGCTGAGTGCCGATCCGCTCGCCACCCTCGCCGCCCTGGAGCAGTTGGAACTCGCCTTACCCGAACAGCTGGTTAGCGAGGCCAGCTGGCTGCAAGACCAGGGGCAGCCGCTGTTAGTGCTGGGCGATGTGCCTCCGGCGGCTGCTCTACTGGCCGAGCGGCTGGAGGCAAAAATGGTATGGCTGGCCAGTTTTGGCTGGGAGGCCATCTATGGCTCCATGGGGCCGGCCTTTGCAGCCTGGGCGGCCCGCTCTGTTGAGCTTTACCGGCAAGGAGATCTGCTACTGCGCTGTCCATTGGCCATGCCGATCCACTGGGGGATCCCAGAGCTGCAGATCGGCTTGACGGCTGGTCGCCCGCGCTGCGATGCCCAACAGCTGGCTAAGCAGTTGCAGCTACCGCCCCGGCGCGAAGGCTGCGTGCTGGTTAGTTTCGGCGGCCTCGGGGCGGCAGTCGATCCGGCACTGCTGGGGCGCTGGCCGGAGCACCTGTTCATTGGCAGCGAACCCAGCCTGGCCTCGATGCCCAATGGTCGGCTGCTGCCCGAGGGGGTGCGTCCCCTGGAGGTGATGCCTCTCTGTGAACGGATGATCACCAAACCCGGCTACAGCAGCTTCTGCGAGGCATTCAGCGCCGATGTGGGCATTCACCTGGTGCATCGTGAGGGCTTTTCCGAGGCCCCTGTGCTGGAAGAGGCCCTGAAGCGCCATGGCCGGCACCGTTTACTCAGCCAGGCCCAGTTTCATGCAGCTGACTGGCAGCTGGATCAGCCCCTACTTGCGCCAAGCGAAGCTCCAATTCCCAGCGGCGGCAGCGCGCAAGCGGCGAAGGCAATTGCCAGCTTGGCCGAACAACACCATGGCCTTCAGCTTGCTTGAACGGTTCGACAGCCACGAGCAGACTTAAGAATAATTAGCTCTCAGCAAGGCCAATCCCTGGAAGAGCAGACTGACTAATGGCAATTTTATAAGTAACAAATAGACTAGAGCCTCTCCGAATCTGCCACCCCTCCTTGGGTCAAGGCCAAGCTTGACTTACATTCTTGGTCGCAGTGTCAGACGGGTGAGATTTGAGATTTATCTAGCTGCCCCAGTGAAATTCTGGCCAAATAAGATTCTGGCCCAATGGGATTCTGGCCCAATGGGATTTGACCAAATAGAAATCCCGACAAGGAGACCTGGCAGAATAGACATCTCGCGAGGTGAAACCCAGGTAAAGGCAGTATAGCCAAAGGGAATCCAACCCGCGACAAGCAAACCCATGGTATCGAAACCAGAGGGAAGCGAGGCCAGTGAAAATACGGCTAGCGGAACAGTTGTGATCTCACGACCAGTGGCTCGGTAATTTCACCCCAATTTATTTTTTCAGCAGCAGCCAAAAATCGCCCCGCTGACAGAGATCTCAGCGGGCAGGTGTGACTTTCGACACAGTGGACGGTTTCTTGATTGGCACTGTGATGGTTGCTAGGGGGAAGCTCGCTCGCCATGGTGACGCGAGCCAAGGCCTTTAGCCATGAATAAATGCAGCTTGCACAGATTCATGGCCCCTCGCTTTGGACAAATTCCCCCTGGGGCATACCGACTCCCCGCTCAAACCATCAACTCCTTTCGCCCCCGATAGGCACCTCTCCCCAATTAAAATACCGATTCACTCCTAATGACACGCTTAAAACTAGGCTATCTCGCGAAATCGCCATACAATTGTAAATGCCAAGCGAAATCCAGCACTCGCTGCACTACTCTTGTGGAGAAATTAGTATTTTAAAATTTACCAAAGCTTCATA
>DGYA01000069.1:17367-31199 GCA_002396505.1 Cyanobacteria bacterium UBA5018
CATACTATTATTTACACCCTTGAAAAAAATTAGCTTATTACCATTTTACAACAACCCATCCTCGAGCTACGACCAGTAAAAATCATAAACCATGCTCGCCTACAATTATCCACCTTTTCAGCCCTCTGAAGCCGATGAACCAGGCCTAATTTTACCGACAACCAGTTGCCAACCCCCTTTTAGCTAGAAAATAGTTTTCACCCTATGAATCCATGAGCGCCCGATTGTCAAAAAATCTTCGTAATCCGATTGTCTTCGTGCTCGCCGGCCTGCCAGTATTGCTGCCAACACTAGACGTCTCGGCGGCTCCAATACCGGAAAGCTTTGCGCCTGCAAACCCGGCTATTCCAAACCTAGGCATTGCAAGCCCAGACATTACAAACCCAGGCATTTTAAACCCGGCCATTGCAAATCCGGAAATTGCGAGCCCCTTGAGCAGCCCCAGCGAGGCTCTTTTGAGTGTGCCGCTGCCGCCTCCTGGGCCACGCCTGTTTGCGATTACGCCGGAACGCAGGGCCCTGCTGAACACGATCCGCTACTCAGAGGGCACCTGGGCCAATGGTGATGATCTGGGCTATAGGATCATGTTTGGGGGTGGCCTGATGGCCAGCCTGGAGCGCCACCCCGAGCAGGTGAATCGCAGCTCTCGCTATGCCAGCGCAGCGGCCGGTGCCTACCAGTTCATGCCCTCCACCTGGCGCATGGTGACCCAGGCCCTGGGATTAGCGCAATTTGGTCCCCAGGTGCAGGATCAGGGCGCCCTCTATTTAATCCAGAGACGCGGTGCCCTTTCCCTGGCCGACCAGGGCCTGTTCACCCCCTACCTGGCCCATCGCTTGGCCCCCGAGTGGGCCTCCATCCCCACCTTGGCCGGCCGTAGCTATTACGGCCAACCGGTGAAGCGTTACGACGAGCTCAAACGCTTTTACGAGGACAACCTGACCCAGTTACGAGCGTCAACCCTGCCATCGGAGCCGCCCCCACCCGTCTGTGAGCCGGCCGATACGCTGCGCTGCCGGCTAGAGGCGCTTGACCGAGTGGGACCACGCACGCTCGGTAGCTGATCTAGATCTACTCAAAGATTTCCCTAAAGATATTCTTAACTTGCCTAAATAATTATATTCCTAGCTTATCCAAAGAAACCATAAAAACCCGCCATTTTACTGCTTAATTAGCAGAATATTCCCGATTCTCCCTAGCTATCTTCCTCCTGCCTCGCCTGCTTGCCAACCGTGTTCTGAGCAATTAGATAGGCGGCAGCGATGGCACCGATAAAGCCGAGGGCATTGCGGGCCAGCGGCAATAGATCGCTAGTGCGGGTAATGATTGGTGCCACCCCAAATATTCCGAACAGGATCAGCCAGAGAGGGGAGAGCAGCAAAACCCAGGCCCATTCCACGCCATGATCAGGCTTGCGGGGATAGGCAGCGAAGCCCACGATCAGGCCCCCCAGGATCGAGGTGGCCAGGGTGAGCAACCACTGCTCCTGGGGCAAACCTGGTACCACCTGGCAACCACCTCGCTCCAAGCAGATCTCCACCGCCTCCAGGGCAGCATTGATTGCACCGTCTTCGCCATGATCGCGCACGTAAAATTGATTGCCATATCTGGTTTGCAGTTCCACCCAATAGGTGCGGGGCATCAGGGCAAACAGGGCATCGCCCACGTTGAAATTGAGCAGATTGCCGCCCCTGGGATCAGCCACCAACAGCAGGCTGCGTTCGTCCAGGTGCCAAAAGTCGCGTACGGCCAGGCCAGGGGTGCGCTCGTACTGGGTGAGCACCCTCAATTTCCAGCCCGTTTCCAGTTCAAAGCGATCCAGTTGCTGTTCCAGGCTGGTGCGCTGGCCATCGGTGAGTGCCTTGGCCAGGTCGATCACCGGGGTGGGGTGATCGGGCAACAGCTCCGGGTTGTCGTAGGCCCAGGCCGCTGGCGTTGCCCAGCCCCAAGATCCCAGTAGCAGCAGCACCGCCGCCAGGGCAGCCAGCCAACGACCGATCGGTTGCGGAGCGGGGCTAACCATGCCGGCTGCTTCAGTGAAAGCGCATTCTCCCCGAGTAGGAGGCAGCAGCGTGAGCGTTCCAGCCTGGCTTTTTACCCGGCTCCAGGCGGCCGGAGGCGCCGTGCCCTTCAGCACCTACATGGACTGGGTGCTGCACGATCCAGTTCACGGCGCCTACGGCAGTGGCCTGTTGCGGATTGGGCCGCGGGGGGACTTCGCCACCTCCCCCTCCCTGGGGCCGGATTTCGCCGCCCTGCTGCTACGTCAAATTGCCGCCTGGCTCAGCGAACTGGCCGCCGCTGGCGATGGTCCTCTGGCCTTGGTGGAAACCGGACCAGGGGAGGCTGAGCTGGCGCTGCAGCTGGCCCAGGGCCTCGCCCAAAGCTGGCCGCATCTGGCGGCTCGCACGGAACTGGTGCTGGTGGAACCCAACCCCGGCATGGCGGCCCGCCAGAGAGAGCGGCTTGGCCAGGCCGGCCTGAAGGCCCGCTGGAGCAGCTTCGAGCAGTTGGCCGCCGCGCCGCTGCGGGGGGTGGTGTTGGCCCACGAAGTGCTCGATGCCCTCGCTGTGGACAGAATTTGCAGCGATGGCAGCGGCTGGCGTCAGCAGCTGGTGGCTGTTCAAGCGGCAGCTGCCGTCTCTTCTGGTCAGTCGGATACACAACACGAGCGACAGCCGGCGCTGGGGCTGGTGGCTGGAGCCCCCCTGGCGCCGCAGGCCCTGACTAGCTTGGCCGCCTTGGGCCTTGAGCAGCCTGGCCCCCAGCGGCCGGCCGGTTGGTGCACGGAACTACACCCGGGCTTAAGTCCCTGGCTGAGCAGCTGCGGCTCCGCCCTGATCGAGGGCCATTTGTTGGTGATCGACTACGGCCTGGAGGCCTGGCGCTACTACGCCCCAGCCCGCAGTGGCGGCACCTTGATGGCCTACCGCCAACAGCAGGCCTGCTCCGATCCCCTGCGGGAACCAGGCCAGTGGGACATCACCGCCCACCTCTGCCTGGAATCATTGCTGGAGGCGGCCGCAGCGGCGGGCTGGCAATCCCTGGGCCATTGCCGCCAGGGCCAGGCCCTGCTGGCCCTGGGGTTGGCGGAGCGACTGCATGGCTTGCAGCAGGTAAATCCCCCGGCCAGTGAGCAATCAGTTGGCCATGACTTGGCGACTCTGCTGGCCCGGCGGGAGGCGATGCTGCGCCTCGTAGATCCCCACGCCCTAGGCGATTTTCGCTGGCTTGCCTTCAGGCGGGGCGGAAAGGGGGAAGCCAAAGCCGCCAGCGGCGGCAAAACTGAGCTAATCAGGCGGCCGGCAGGGGCTGGGCCGGCAGAGTATCAGTCAGCAGAATCTCAGCCAGCAAAGTTTCAGCGAGCAGAGCTTGAACCGGCAGAACTTGAACTGGAAAAATTTGAGCTACCGCTGTTTTTGCGGCAACCCGATGGCTAGGCACTAGGTGCCCCAGCCCGAGCTAGCAGAATCGGTTGCTGCCAACTGAGGGATCGGCAAGCAGGGAGTACGGCCAGCAAAAAATCAGCAGGAGTGGTTGGCTGGAGCGCTTCATGCCTTAGCAAGCGCTGGAAAATCCGAGCCAAAGTAAATGGAGCATTGATACTGCATTGGCTCTCAGCTGACTTGCCCACCGAAATGGCGGCGATCCGGAGCTGCCCCAATCAAGAAATTTAATCTAGCATTTCTAGATTTATCAATGCTTCAACTCGGAGGCTGACATGATCCCTAGAGAGACAAAAGCGAAAGCTTTAAGGCATCAATAATCACCAAACAAAGTCAAACCATGAAATTATTTCTCCATGAATGATCGATCAAAATGCCAGCCCCGCCTTGCCGCCAATTCCCGACAGCGATTAGATTGATGATGGAGTTAAAATCGGCATTAAGAATAAGCACGAATTTGGGCGTGAAATTATCCATGAGACTACCCACGAGATTACCCAAGGGATTACCCAAGGGATTAAGCATGGCAATTGCAATAACCCTGGGTTTTACACCTCAATCAAGCTTGGCAATAACCAGGGCAACCGACCCTAACTTGAGGCAGACATATCGGCCCTGCCGTCAACAGGGCAAAAAACATTTTCAGGTGATAATATATGGCGATGAACCGGCAGGGCTGATGACAGCTCTTGAGCTAAGCCGTCAACTAGGTGATGGTGCAAAATCCAAAAAACCCCACATTGCAGTTGTTACCAGCGCTGACATTCGCAAAGGGCTTGGAGGTACTATTTCCAGAGCTGGTCTAGCCTATCTAGATCGCAATCAAGTGCCCCATGACATGTGGGACCTGCTGCCTCCCTTCGCGC
This sequence comes from Cyanobacteria bacterium UBA5018, assembly GCA_002396505.1. GTDB lineage: Bacteria > Cyanobacteriota > Cyanobacteriia > PCC-6307 > Cyanobiaceae > UBA5018. The sequence continues at coordinate 21,680 of DGYA01000069.1, forward strand.
CCTCATCTCAGCTATACGAAAAATTCCTACAGTTAACTGGCGCCGGTCAGATCGCAGTGAATCCCCGCTCGGCTTCAAGGGGGTTTAAGCAAGCCTTACATCGAGCCAATATTTCTGTGCTTCGAGCCGCCCAGCTAGCAGGGGTAAGCCTGGAGGGCAACCGCTTGTGCGCCTTAAAATCCAGGCGCCATGGCGAGCTAGGCGCTGATATATTCATCGATTCAAGCCTAGGGGCAGAGCTTGCCCATAGGGCTGGTGTATCATTTTTACAGGGCCTAGGCCAGCGTGGATTATCCCACGAGAGCATAGCTTTAGGTTGGATTTTTGAAGTGGAAGGAATGACACTTAGCCAGCTGCAAATTTTAGAAGATAAAATCAGCCTGCGTCTACTTGATCCGAAGGATTATCAAGCGCAACAGTGGCTACAGCTGTGGCCAGCCTACCTGAAAGACCGCAGGCGTTTGCAGATGGACTTACTGGATGACCAGGGTAATCCCAAGCAGATGTACACAGCCACCCATGATAGCGCCGACCAGCGGAGCCCTGCACTCAGCATTGCCTTCCATGGCCAGCTACACCGATTACCCGGCCTAAAAGAATCCCCCACCAGGCTGGATGCAGCAAATATAGCCGTATTAGGCAGCCGACTGAGCTTTAACTCTCTTTTATTTCGCAATGATGCTGAACAGAATCGGCAGGTAATCGCCAAACATGGCTCGCCACTCCCATGGATGTGGCGGGTTGCCAATGACGTGACACATTTCTTTATTAGCAATGGCGCCAAGCGGGTAACTTGGATGCCGGAGTTGTATATTCGTTCTGCTGACCAGATTGCCAAGCCAAGCGAAGCACTTAGCGCCCAGCTAATGGCCCAGGGCGGGGTACCAAGACAGCACGCCTTGGGTACATTTACTTATGCATTAGACTTCCGTGGCAGCTCGGCTAAGTTTATCCCCAGTGCCAAACCTACATTTAACTTTGGCTATCGACACACTTTACCAAGAGAAATATCTAATCTTGCAGTTTTAGGGCCATCAAGCGGCTTTGCTGGCCTCGGAGAGGGTGCAGGGCGCATTATTGAGTTAAATATATCCGTTGGCCAGGGACTGGCCATAGCCTCCAGCCTATCCCTGGCACGCAAGCTGCCTCTGGCTGCCGTAAACCCGCAAGAAGTGGTGAGCTTTATGCCAGCTGGATATACACCCTATGGTCGCCCTTCCAATTCAACCAGCTTAAATCTGCTTTTCCGACAACTCCAATATCTGTTTGATAGCTGCTGGAGTTGGCTTTACAAGTTCTCGGGTCTACCCAGGTTACGATGTGACCCAAGGGTATTGCCCTGCGACGGATTATGACTAATTTACCCCTGGCCAAGATATGGCCATTTATTTTCGCCGCAGTCTCGGCGACGGCAACATATTCGGCTACCGTCTTTTCTCAGATGATGCTTGTGCCCAACTCAGCCTCGGCAATACCTGTAACTGGCAAAGTTGAGCAGCCGAGAGATCGGTTGGGGGTTTGGCTAACCACTGTAGATAGCCAGGTGCTGTACGACGCCAAAGAACAGAGCAAAGCTTTGGTTTTTTTGCAAAGCAATGGTTTCAGCAGAGCTGCAGTGCCTCTATATACCGGTGGATACGTCACCTGGCAACTAGGGGCTGGCCACGGTGGAATTCAGGTGCCACTCGATCCTCAATTATCCCCCACCAGCAGTACCAAAGAGCTTTTAAAATCCTTGGGAAAGTACGGCGTTAAACGGGTCGGCTGGTTTGAATTTGGCCTGATGGCTCCCGTCTCAGCGGCTTGGCTGCAGGGTCGCGAGCAGCTATTACTTCTAGATCGTAATGGTTCGAGTCTTTGGCAGGAGAGCCCTAATGTTAATCGGGTTTGGCTAAATCCGCTGCAGCCAGAGGTGCAAAACTTGATCACTAATATGGTGGTTAATGCCTGCACCACATTGCCGTTAGATGTTATCCAGTTTGATGATCATCTCGGCTATCCCTCTCAATTTGGCTACGACAGCACCACTCTAAATGCCTGGAGGCAGACGGAGGATGGCAAAAAGCAACCGAATCCAGATCCTCTACAGCCAGAATGGAAATCTTGGCGCTCCAAGCAGGTGACAGCACTGCTGCAAAAAATTCGAAAGCTGATGAATCAATCCTGTCCAGATGTAGCTATATCTGTTTCGCCTAACCCACAAAATTTTTCCTATCATAGCTACTTGGCTGACTGGCATGACTGGGTTCGCCGTGGTCTCGTTGACGAGGTGGTTGTGCAAATTTATCGCAATAACCTAGTATCCCTAGGGCTAGAGCTAACACAAATCCAGCTTGATGCCGTGAACTCCTTGGTACCTGTGCGGATTGGCCTGTTAGCCGGCCTCCGCAATCAGCCAAAAAGCGTTGAACAACTGCAACAGGAGATGAAACTTGTACAAAGTGCTGGATTTGAAGCTGTTGACTTGTTTTTTTATGAATCAGCCCGCACTCACTTTCACGACGGGAAAAATTACCCCCCCACTCATGCACCTGTCTCGCAGCTCATATGGGTACCCAAGTCATGAATACACTCTAGGCAACAGAAATTGAGTGCGTTTACCTGACACCAACCAGCCCCACTCGACGAATATAGCTGTTGAATGCCACCAAGCCAGTTCAAATCCATAGTTTAGGCTATAATTTAGCACATTTTATCTGCCACTTTAGGGCCCCTAAGAAACAATGGAAGCCCTGGAAAATCGCCATTCCTACGATGGAGCTAGGCGCGAGTCATTGCGGTATCTGGGCTGCATTGATCATCCCTCGGGTTTTCCAGGGTCTCCTCAGGTAAATATTATTGCTAAAAAACCCTCATTTAACCAAGCTAAGATTTGTTTCGGAAAGAAGCAAGCAACCTAGGTTAACGATCCCAGGCATCGCAATGATGATAAAATCTCGAAAGTTTCGTTTCTTGCCATGTTTTCAGTCAAAGCTGAGCAGAGGCAGTATCTCACCTATGTCCTCTCCGATTCACAGGCGGAAACAACTGTAGAAGTGGTACCAGAAAGAGGCGGGATTATCACCAGCTGGCAGCTGCCACAAGATGGCAATGTGATAGAAATTTTTTATATGGATAAGGAGCGCTACAGTCATCCCGAGCTAAGCGTACGTGGCGGTAATCCCATTCTTTTCCCTATTTGTGGCAACCTACCAGACAATAGCTACACCAATGATGGCCAACTCTACCAATTAAAGCAGCATGGATTTGCCAGGGATTTACCATGGCAAGTGGTGTCTCAGTCGGTGGAGCCAGCTGCAAGTCTCTCTATTCGCCTGGGCAGCGACGAAGCCACAAGGGAGGTTTATCCCTTTGACTTTGAAGTAATCTTCACTTATATACTGGAAGCAAACAAGTTGACAATTGAGCAAAAGTTTGTCAACCTCTCAGATACGCCCATGCCATTCTCCGTAGGCTTTCATCCATACTTTGCAGTCGGGGACAAGTCGAGGCTTGAAATGAATATTCCTGGATCCGAATTCTGCGATAAGGCAGGTAAGGTTCATCAGTTTGATGGCAGCTTTGATTACGATCAAGAGGAAATTGACATTGTTTTTAAACAGCTAAAAACTCGTTCTTCTAGCGTAAAAGATCAAGCCCAGCGGCTGCAGATAACCATGGATTGGGATGAGTGCTTCTCCACCCTGGTGTTTTGGACACTTAAGGGCAAGGACTTTTACTGCTTAGAGCCCTGGTCAGCGCCACGTAACGCGATCAATACCGGCAACAAACTGCTAGTGATTCCCCCTAAACAACATTTCGAGACGTCAATGAGTATGCTGGCAGAATCTATCTCTACAGCCGGATAAATTATTGCAACAAAGCCAAGGCTGCAGCTCCAGAACGGCTGCGGCCCGATCAGTGGCCTCCAGATAAGCCACCAGAATTGTGATTAATAGAATGAGCCCCAACCGGCGGGCAAGCGCCACCTTGGCGCCGATAGACCCCAGGGGTCGCGGGAGCGGCGGCTTGCGGAGTGACAGACGGGCCTGCCACCATATGCAACTGGAGCCTTGGCCTTGGGGTCGCCTTGCCATCCTGCTCTTTGGCAGGTAGAGCGATTGCAGCTATTAGTGCACCAGCGAGGGGTGGGACCACAACTGCTCCAGGGCGCGTTCCGGCAGCCATTGGTGGCCTTCCAATCGCGGCAGCATCGGCCACACCGGACTGTGCAACCCCTCTGGCAGCTGCCTGAGTTCCAGGCCCATGGCCCAGGGGTCGCAGCGTTGCGCCCCAGCGCTGATCGGCATCGCGTACCGCCCCCGCACCAGGCGCTCTGGCCAATGGGGCGCCGTGACGCAGTTGCTGCCGACTGGCTTAAGGGGCAAGCCCTGGGCTGCCAGAGCTGTCTGCAACCCGAGCGCCAGTCCCCCGGTGGGGCACCAGCACAGCGTCCAACTCAGCCGCCACAGAGCCCCATCCAGCACCCCTTGACGCACAAACTCCAGCCAGGCGTCCACCGCCCGAAAACAGCTGGGCACCGGCAGCAGCCAGTCAAGACCGGCAGACAGCTGTTGATGCAAGAGATGCAAGAGATCGGCGCTGACCCAACAAAGCGTGCCAGCTCTCATAGCAACTGGGCCCGTGATGGGGGTCACGTCAACGGTCAAACACCCGATCACAACGCTCGGTTGGCAGCAGATCCCGACTGTGGCCAGGGTGCCCTGTCTGACCACCGCACTAGCGACGCTTCTGATCGCCGCCCTTGCCGCCATCAGATCCGCCACCGCCGAAACCGCGCTGGCCAGGTCCGTCGCTGGAGGGTGGCTACCGCTGCGCGCAAGAGCTTCGCTCTAGGAGGAGTTGCGGAAGCTGCCACCTTTCTGCTCCTCCAGAGGGTGACACGGGTCGCTAGAGCCCTGACCTGCTCAGCAAGTCGCTTGTTTTGCTCAGGCAACTCCAGCAGCAGGGCCGCGACGCTGGCTGGTAAGGAGCAGGAGCAGCCACCAGAGACCAGTCTGCAACCACCCCTGGTGTGGGCAGGTGGTGAGGCGCCACCACAGGTGGTGGCGCTGGCCAAGCGGAGCAGCTAGGTTTGAGCTATACAGCTGCCTATCCGTGACCCTGACCCCGGCCCTAATGCCACCTGGTGCCACCAGCACCAGCGAGCCGAGTGGCTCCCTCGCCGATGACTTCCCCGCCAGGGCGCCGGCGGCCAATCCAGTCTTTTACCGCACCTATTCCCGCAAGACCACCACCGGCAGAGAAAGTTGGCAGCAGGTGGTGGAGCGCAACCTGGCAGGTCTACACAAGTTGGGCCAGCTGACTGGAGCGGAGCTGGAATTGCTGCGCCGCATGCAGATGCAACAGATGGCCCTGCCATCGGGTCGCTGGCTCTGGATCGGCGGCACAGATTGGATTGGCCAGGAGGTGAATTTCTCCGGCGCCTACAACTGCACCTCCACCAACCTGGTGGATTGGCAGGCCTTCGCCTTGATGATGGACCTGGCGATGATGGGCTGCGGCACCGGCGCCATTATCGAACCGCATCTGATCGATCGGCTGCCGGCTATTTGCAACCGCCTCAACATAGAAGTGGTCAGCGACATCGGCATCACGGCCGCCTCGGATCGCCAACAGCACACCAGCCATAGCATCGAGGGCAACCGGGTACGTATCAAGGTGGGCGACACCCGACGAGGCTGGGTAGACAGCTATCGACTATTGCTGGAACTTTCTAGCGATAGTAGCTTTTGTGGCGGCGATCAAGCTGTTAATCAAGCTGGCAATCAAGCTGGCAATAAAACTGGTGATCAAGTTGACGCGCAGGGCGCCGAGATTTACGTCAGCGTGGATCTTTCCGATGTGCGCCCGGTAGGTGAGACCCTCAAAGGCTTTGGTGGCATGGCCAATCCGGTAAAGCTAAAAGATTTATACGGACGAGTAGCCCAGATTTTGAATCGCGCCCAGGGCCGTCAGCTGACTTCAGTGGAGTGCTGCCTGTTGATCGATGAGGCAGCGGTCACAATCGTAGCCGGCAATATTCGCCGCAGTGCCGGCATGCGCCAGTTCGACGCCCATGACACCGCCGCCGCGGCCGCCAAGCAAAACCTCTGGCAGCAGGACAGTCAAGGCAACTGGAGCATCGATCCTGAACGGGACGCCCTGCGGATGGCCAACCACACCAGGGTCTTCCATACCCGGCCCGATCGAGCCACCGTGCTGGAGGCGGTGAACAGACAATTCCAATCTGGCGAGGGGGCCATCCAGTTCGCCCCCGAGGCGATCGCCCGGGCCAATGCAGATCTACTCAGCACGCCGGAACTGCGCCAGGAATTCGTGGAGATCTACTGTGACCAGGGCCGCCAAGAGGCTGGCCTTTGGTTGCAGCTGCACCACCCTGACCTGGATGGTGCGGAACTGGAGCACCGGCTGGGCCGCTACGGCCTGAATCCCTGTGGTGAAATTCTCGGCGCCGACTTCCACTGCAATCTGGCGGAAATTCACCTGAATCAAATTGATCCAAACGATCTACAGACCCAGGAGGATGCATTCAAAGCTGCGGGCATCGCGGTGGCCTGCCTACTTAACCACAATTTCGAGGTGGACCGCTACCGCCAGAGCCGGGCCTGGGATCCGATCGTAGGAGTGAGCTTTACAGGCCTTTTTGATTTCTTTGTGCATGCTTTTGGCAGCCCCTGGTTGCAGTGGTGGCAAGCCGGCCGGCCGAACACCCCGGAGGGCCTCGCCTACAAGGTGCAGGAAGCCAGCTACCTCAGCCGCTGGAAGGAGATCGTCAACCAGGCGGTGTGGGACTACTGCGACCGCCATGGCTTGCGCAGGCCCAACCGCTGCACCACCGTGCAGCCTGCCGGCACCAAGAGCCTGCTCACCGGTGCTTCCCCCGGCTGGCATCCCCCAAAGGCCCAACGCTTCATTCGCCGGATCACCTTCCGCAAGAACGATCCGGTGGCCCTGGCCTGCATGGATTACGGCTACACGATCGTGCCCTCCCAGTCAGACAAGGATGAGCAGGGGCGACTGCTGGATGATCCCTTTGATCCCCGCTGCAGCGAGTGGCTAGTGGAAATTCCCACCGAGGTGAGCTGGGCCAACCTTCCCGGTGCTGACGCAGTAGAGATCAACAACTTCTCAGCACTTGCCCAGTTCGACTTCTACATGCAAGTGCAAAAGTACTACACCGCTCACAATACATCTGCCACGGTGGAATTTCGCGAGCAGGAGATTGAGCCATTGGCAGATGAAATCTACCGGGCCATAAGCGAAGGGGAGGGCTATATCTCCGCTGCCCTGCTGGCACGCTTTGATGCGAATGCCACCTTCCCCAGGTTGCCGTTTGAGCCCATCGACCAGGCCACCTACCAGCAACTCCAGCAGGAGGTGGCTACCCGGCGCAACACCACAGATTTTTTTGAGGCCCTGCAGCGCTATGACAGGGGTGAACTGATCGAAGCCGGTCCAGCTGGATGCGACAGCGACAAGTGTCTGTTGCCCTTGGCCAAGCCCAGCGCCAGCTGATGGCCCAGCCAGAGCCCAGGCCAGCCAACCGCGAGTCTGGGCCTCGGCCCAGGCGTTCCTGGCTAGCGACATTCAAGCCGCCAAGCCCAGCTTGCAGCCTTGCACTCTCCCTGGGGCTCTGCTTGGCGATAGTCGGCTGCGGGCCCAGCGGTGAGCAGAAACGTCAGACAGCGCTTGAGCAGCAGCGGCAGCAGCAACTTGCCCGTCAGGGGCTGGAAAACTGTCGCCGTGATCAGGCCAGGCTTAAGGCACTGCTATTGGCGATCGAAAGGCAGCAGGATCAGTTGCGGCAGCTGCAGACGGCCCAATACCAAGGCACGAGCCAACCGCAACCCCCAGACCCGGCCTTAGCCGCCCGCTTTAGCCGCGAAGATCAGGAACTGGATGAACTGCGCTATCGAGAGCGTCTGCAGGCTTGGCAAATGGCGGAGCAACGGGCCTATGGCCACTGGCTAGAGGCCCAAGCAAGCCAAAGGGAGCAACTGCGGCGGGAAAGCCAAAGCCTTAGCTCTCAATTAAGACGGTTAAACCCTGCCCTGTTCAAATCGAGCAGCGACGTTCAAATCGATCCAAACGCCGTCAAGCGAGCCAGCCGCTGCGAACCGGCGGATTTCGGCCTATCCGCGAAAGACAAAGGGGATCAGATGGGCCAGTAACTAGTAGAGCTGCCACCAGCCAGGTGACGCACCAGCACTTTGCCAGGCCCTGGCTGAGACCCCTGGCTGAACCTCCTTCCTGGCTGAACCGCCTGGCTAAGACCCTTGGCCGGCGGGCGTCCCTAAGCCACCAGAGCGACCCTTGTTCGCCAGTACGACCATTGACCGCCAGCGGCACTGCCTCAAGGTCAACGGGATGGGACAATGACTAAGCTATGGCCTTGAGCCAAGCCCCCTGGAGAGGTGGTCGAGTGGTTGATGGCTCCGGTCTTGAAAACCGGCGACCCGCAAGGGTCCGTGGGTTCGAATCCCACCCTCTCCGTTTTTAAGTTATTTTTAACCAGCCGGCTTTAAGCCGATAGACAGGTTAAAGATCTGCTCATCCTGACCACAAATAATATCTAGCTTGGTCCCTGTCTGCTCGGGCAGAATCTGCTTGGGTTGAACGAGCCCTACGCCAGCGAGGAGAAGCGGATGGCCGCCTGGGAGTTTGGCCGATGGCCTAATCCTTGCGGCAAAGCGCCTTGTGTGGATCAACAATAGGAATTGAGGTAAGGCGGGGGCACAAGCACCACCAGGGTGCGGACTGTCGCCACCAGGCCAGCTTCATCGCGCTCGATTGAATCTGGGAGTAGCATTGAAACAACGATTTAAACCTGGGCAATCCAGCAGTGCGAGGCGTTTAAGTGGATATAATACGTTCTTGGTAAAATCCAATGGCTACAGCCAGCTTGACCAGGCCTTACTACGGCAAAGGAAGAGCATAAACGCTCCAGCCAGCTGCTTTACATTCAGTGAATCAGTGTCACATTCCGCAGGCTCATTATAAACCTCGAATTAACCGCGCATTGATCCTAACTTTCGGATTCAGATTGCCACCGACTGCAGAGTAGACATATGGCACCCAATCATGCCCGATTCCTTAAAAATATTACACCAAAAAGCTGTGGAATACTGCATTAAAATAACCATAAAAGTCGCAATACATGAATACACGTTATCTGAATACTCTTCATCTAAAAACCTTGATGACATCAGGACTTGGCTGGCCATGGCTTAGGCTTGCGATGAATTACCTAGGGCGTATCCAGGGCTTTCCCAGGATTTCTCCTAGGATTTACGAAGGGCTTCAACCAAGGCATCAAGAAGTTTGTTAGTTTTTCCTTGGTGGCTCCGATCAGAGTGGTGTATTCACACTCGTCCACGGGCTGAGGAATATTGTTCAACGCATTCCTGGGTATATCCAACTCTTGGCGGCTACATTCGATCACAAAACTGTCCAAAGCGGACCAGGAAGCTTTCATGGACAATTCAAATGCTAGGGGTGTCAAGCGACATCCGCTTTT
>DGYA01000048.1:0-457 GCA_002396505.1 Cyanobacteria bacterium UBA5018
CGGCTGCCGGGGCCTGGCTCTACAGCAGCCGCCACGGGGCTGGCCACCTCGGCCCGGGCGGCGGCGGCGGAGCGCACCACACCAGCGACACTGGCCAGGGGCTGGAGGCTGTCCTTGCCGGGCAGTACAGCCACATGGCCTAACCCGCCACAGCTGGGACAAGCCCGCCCAAATAATTCGTAAATGTTCTGACCCTGGCGCTTGCGGGTCAGTTCCACCAAGCCGAGTTCAGTGAGCTGGGCAATCTGGGGCCGGGCGGAATCGTCGGCCAAGGCCTGGGTGAAGTGCTCGAGTAACTGCAGCTGGTCGCGGCGGGAATCCATGTCGATGAAATCGACAATCACCACCCCACCGATATTGCGCAGCTTCAACTGGCGGGCAATCTCCACCGCCGATTCGCAGTTGGTCCACAACACCGTTTCACGGGCATTTGCGGAGCGGGTGAAGGAGCCCGAGT
>DGYA01000048.1:636-10242 GCA_002396505.1 Cyanobacteria bacterium UBA5018
GTTGACGTCGATGACGGTGAGCGCCTCGGTGGGCTCGATGATGATGTAACCACCGGAGGGCAAGTCGACCCGGGGCTTGAGGGCATCGCGGATCGCCGCGTTCACCTTGAATGTCTCGAGGATCTCGCCGGGTTCTGGATTGGCCTCCACCAGCACATTGGCGTGATCGGCGCCCAGGAAGGCATTGGCGCGGGCCACCGCCTCGGGGCTGTCCACCACCACCCGCACCAGCTCGGGGCTGTAGAGGTCCCGCAGCACGCGATGGATGAAGTCTTCGTCGCGGTTCAGCAGTACGGGGGGATTGGCCGTCTCCGCCGCCTGCTGAATCGCCTCCCACTGGCGCAGCAGCGCTTCCAGGTCGTCGATCAGCAGCTCTTCGCTGACTGATTCAGCCTCGGTGCGGATCAGCAGGCCGGCGCCGGGGGGCTTGATCAGCACCCCCAGGGCCCGCAGCCGATTGCGCTCGTTTTCGGAACTGATGCGGCGGGAGATGTTCACCCCCTGGCCGTGGGGCTGCAGCACCAGAAAGCGACCGGGCAGGGCGAGGTTGCCGGTGAGCCGCGGTCCCTTGGTACCGGTGGGCTCCTTCATCACCTGCACCAGCACCTTCTGGCGCGGTTCCAGCAATTCGGTGATGCCGCCGGCACCCTTCCTCAGGCGCAGGGGGCCCAGATCGGTGACATGAATGAAGCCATTTTTTTCACTCTCGCCAATATTTACGAAAGCCGCATCAATGCCGGGTAAAACGTTCTCAACCGTGCCCAGATAAACATCGCCAATTTGATAGCGGCCCTGGGCGACCACAAGTTCATCGACACGGTCGTCGTGGAGCACTGCGGCAATGCGCAGCTGCTCGGCGATGACTATTTGCTGTTGCATAAGAATGATGGGGCCCTCGGGACCATGCCAGGGTTGGGAAGCATCAGCAGGGGCTAAGGGGCCAGCTGCGAGCGATAGAAAGTACTGACCGCGCAACTCGTGCTGCGGTGGGGCCTGTCAACAGCGATTTCTTGAATACTTCTTGAAATCGGTTGCCCAGAACCGAAATAACTCGATTGCGCAAAACCGAGTTGCGCAAGACCGAGAGGCGAAGCGGAAAGGGCCTATTCGCCTATTGAGAAGTTAGCACGGTGCTCAAGCTGAGCTGTTGGCGACATTGCTGGCCAAGTACCAGGGGCTGCCCCAGCCGTTCCGCCAGCCAATCGCGCAGTTGTTCGGGCCGCAAACTGCGGCCCGCCCCGTCGATGGCCGCCTGCAATGCCAATTCGGCCGAGGTCGTCGTAACCGCGGCGAGCTCTAGGGCGATCAGGGCTGGGCGGCAGTCCCGCTGGCGGGGGCGGCCCTTCTTATCGGTGTCGTGCCAGAGCAGTTCGGGGGCCGCCAACAGTGTCGCCACCGCCGCTTGCCAGCGATCGGCGGCGATCGGCGCCCCGCTCTCGGGCGCCAGGGTCATGGTCCAGCGGGCCGAGTGCAACTCCTGGGAGAGGCTGGGCCCGGTTAGGGGCACCTGCTGGGCCGAGAGCAGCTGGAAGGTGTCGGGTAGCTGGGCCCCCAGGCGCTCCAGGGCCAGCTCGGGGTCTATGTGCTGAACGAACTCCAGATCCAGCCACTCGCCGCGGCCCTCCACCCCCAGCGGCAGGGGCAGCGCCAGCTGCAGCCGAGGCAGGGGATGAAAACCACCGGTGAAGCTCACCGGCAGGCGGCTGCGCCGCAGGGCCCGTTCCAGCAGGCGCAGGGTGTCCAGGTGGCTGATCAGGGCCAGGGAGCCGGTCTTGGCGAAGCCGAAGCGCAGGCGGCAGATCCGCTCGCTGGCGGGGGCGCGCTGGGGCAGTTGGGGGGGGATCGGCGGCGGCGGAATCACCACGTTGTGCCCCAGCTCGGGGCCGCAGACACCACAGCTGCTGCAGCCGGAGAAGGAGCAGTCCGGCACCACGGTCGCCGCCAGGGCCCGCTGCAAATCCTCCGCCAGCCAGCTTTTATCGAGGCCGGAATCGATGTGGTCCCAGGGCAGGGGCTGGCGGCAAAAAGCCTCCAGGTCGTCGGCGGCCATCGCCTCCACGGCGCTCCAGGCGCCGAGCTCCAGGGCCCGATAGCGGCCGCCGAGGCCGGCGGCCTCAATGGCGGCGGTCCAGGCGGCGTAGGTGCGTTCCACCGACTCAAACCAGGCATCGAGGCCGGCGCCCTGGCGCCAGGCGGCCTCCAGCACCGGCGCCAGGCGCCGATCGCCGCGGCCAATGAAGTCTTCTATCGCCGAGAGGCGCAGATCGGTGAAGTTCACCTTGATGCCGCGCAGGCCCCGCAGGGCGCGGCGCAGCAACTGCTGGCGGCGGTCGAATTCAGTGCTGCTGACGCTGTGCCACTGGAAGGGGGTGTGCGGTTTGGGGGTGAAATTGCTGATGGTGAGGTTGAGCTCCAGCCGACCTATCTCGCTGCATTGGTGCTGCAGCCACCGACAGGTTTCAGCAATTCCCAGCACATCTGCATCGGTTTCACCCGGCAGCCCCACCATGAAATACAGCTTCACCTTGCGATAGCCGTTGGTCATGGCGGTGCGGATGCCGGCCAGCAGCTCGGCATCGGTGAGCCCCTTGTTAACGATGTCGCGCAGGCGCTGGCTGCCGGCCTCCGGCGCGAAGGTGAGCCCCGCCTTTCGGCTGCCGCCGAGGATGTGGGCGATATCGCTATCGAAGCGATCCACCCTTTGGCTGGGCAGGGTCAAGCTGACGTTCTGATCGGCCAGGCGGTTGCGCAGTTCCACCCCCACCGCCGGCAGGGCCAGGTAGTCGCTGCAGCTGAGCGAGAGCAGCGAGAAGTCGCTATAGCCGGTGCGCTCCATGCCGGTTTCGATCGCTTCGATCACCGCCTCTGGTTCCACATCGCGGGCGGGGCGGGTGAGCATGCCGGGCTGGCAGAAGCGACAGCCCCGGGTGCAGCCCCGCCGGATCTCCACCGTGAGCCGGTCGTGCACCGTCTCCACATGGGGCACCAAGCCCATGGCGTAGTGGGGCATGGGGGTGGCGGTGCGGCGCTGGATGCGCGCCGGCAGGCCCGGCTCCAGGGGCTCGATGCTCACCCCATCGGCGCCAGGGCCGTAGAGGCTGGGCACGTAGACCCCCGGCACCTGGGCCAGATCGCGCAGCAGCGCCCTGCGGCTGAGGCCGGCGGCCCTGGCCTCGGCCACCACCAGGCCGATCTCCGGCAACAGCTCCTCGCCATCGCCGAGGGCGAAGAAGTCGAAGAAGGCGGCGAAAGGCTCCGGGTTGCTGGTGGCGGTGGGGCCGCCGGCGAACACCAGCGGCGGGGCATCGGCCGCAGCCAGGGGCAGGTCACCGCGATCGGCGGCCCGCAGCGGCACCCCGGCCAGATCCAGCATCTCCAGGATGTTGGTGCCGCCCAGCTCGTAGCTGAGGCTGAAACCGAGGATGTCGAAGCTATACAGGGGCCGCCGGCTCTCAACAGCAAACAGCGGCAGCTGCCGCTGGCGCAGGCGCGCCGATAGATCCGCCGCCGGCAGATAGGCCCGATCGCAGAGCTGACCGGGCAGGGAATTGAGGATTGAATAGAGAATGATGTGGCCGGTATTGCTGGCCCCCACCTCGTAGACCTCGGGATAGGTGAGCGCCCAGCGCACCCCGGCCGCCGGCCAGGCCCGCTGCCAATCCCGTTTCACCACCCCCAATTCATCGCCCAAGTAGCGGGCGGGCTTGCTGATCTGCAGATCGATCAGGCCGTTGAAGTCGATCGGCTCCAGCAGCGCTAGGCCGGCCGGCGGGGCTGGCGCGCCACTGACCGATCCACTTACTGATCCAGGCTCATGCCCAGGCCCTTGCCCCTGCCCGGTAACTGGTTGATCACCGGGCTGATAGCCGGGTTGATTACTGGGCCCAGTGACAGAGGCGGCAAGGCTCACGGCAACACTCGCGCAAAGGGCGACACCGGGGGCGGCACCAGCGAAGTGTCGATCGTATGCAGGCCAGGGCGCCGAGGGGCGCCATAGGACAATCCGGCCAAGACCTCGATCGGCGCGCGCGCCCTCTCCCCATGGTGCAGGTGAATGGCAACTACCTCAAGCTCAAGGCCGGCTATCTGTTTCCGGAAATCGGCCGGCGGGTGAAGGCGTTCAGCGAGGCCAATCCCACGGCCCAGATCATCCGCCTGGGCATCGGCGATGTGACCGAACCGCTGCCCGAGGCCTGCCGCCAGGCGATGCAGGCGGCCATTGACGAACTGGGTACCCGCGAGGGTTTCCATGGCTACGGCCCCGAGCAGGGCTACCTGTGGCTGCGGCAGGCGATCGCCCAAAACGACTTCCAGGCCCGCGGCGCCCAGGTGAGTGCCGAGGAGATCTTCGTGTCGGATGGCTCCAAGTGCGATAGCGCCAACATCCTCGACATCCTCGGCGAGGGCAACCGCATCGCCGTCACCGATCCGGTGTATCCCGTTTATGTGGACAGCAACGTGATGGCTGGCCGCACCGGCAACGCCGACGAGCTGGGCCGCTACGCCGGCCTCACCTACCTGCCCATCAGCGCCGAGAACGGCTTCTGCGCCCAGATCCCCAGCGAGAAGGTGGATCTGATCTATCTCTGCTTTCCCAACAACCCCACCGGCGCGGTGGCCAGCAAGGCCCAGCTGCAGCAGTGGGTGGACTACGCCCTGGCCAACGAGGCCCTGATCCTGTTCGACGCCGCCTACGAGGCCTTCATCCAGGATCCGGAGCTGCCCCATTCGATCTACGAGATCGAGGGGGCCAGGCAGTGCGCAATCGAATTCCGCTCCTTTTCTAAGAACGCCGGCTTCACCGGCACCCGCTGCGCCCTCACCGTGGTGCCCCGCGGTCTGATGGGCAAGGCCGCCAATGGCGAAGCGGTGGAGCTGTGGGCCCTATGGAATCGGCGCCAGTGCACCAAGTTCAATGGCGTCAGCTACTTAGTGCAGCGCGGCGCCGAGGCGGTGTATTCCGCCGCAGGCAAGGCCCAGGTGCAGGCTCTGGTGCATTTCTATATGGAAAACGCGGCGATTATTCGTCGAGAACTGATCGCCGCTGGCCTGGAGGTGTACGGCGGTGAACAGGCCCCCTACGTGTGGGTGAAGACCCCGGCGGGCCTGGATTCCTGGGGCTTCTTCGATCGCCTGCTCCAGCAGGCCCATGTGGTCGGTACCCCCGGCAGCGGCTTCGGGGCGGCCGGCGAGGGCTACTTCCGGCTCTCGGCCTTCAACAGCCGCGCCAACGTGGAGGAGGCGATGGCGCGGCTGCGGGCATCCCTAACCAACTGACAGAATTAAACTGACAGAGTTAAATGGACTGTCGCGGTCGTCCGGTCATGGCCCCCCACCCCGTCCCAGCCGCTGCGGGGTTTCCATTGGCCGTCCCCAGCACGGCCAGCTACCCCGCCAGCAGCGCCTCCAGCAGCCCCTTCCCCAGCGCGACCAGCAGCCCTGGCAGCAATCCCGGCGGTGCTGCGGTGATGGACAGGGCCACGGAAAGGGTGCGCAAGCCCTCGCCGCGCTACCGGGTGCTGCTGCATAACGACCCGGTCAACTCCATGGAGTATGTGGTGGTCACCCTGCGCCAGGTGGTGCCATCCCTCAGTGAGCAGGACGCCATCGCCGTGATGCTGGAAGCCCACAACACCGGCGTGGGCCTGGTGATCGTCTGCGATCTGGAGCCGGCGGAGTTTTACTGCGAAACCCTCAAGGCCAAGGGCCTCAGCAGCAGCCTGGAGCCCGACAGCTGATGGCGGCGGCTGGGCGGCCTGGCCCCCACTGGTGGGGCACGCTGCTCTACGTGCCGCTGCTCTATGGCCTCGGCTGGCTGCTATCGCGGCCGCTCGCCTGGATCTTCCCCAGCTGGCGGGCCGATCAGCTGGACCTGGCCGGGGTGGCGATCGCCCTGCTGCTGCTGCTGGCCAGCCTGCCCTGGCGCCTGCGCCGGCTGTGGGGCAGCCGCCGGCCATGGCAGAGGTTGGGCGTGGTGGTGCCGCCCCGGCAGGCGCTACTGGCCCTGGGGCGCGGGCTGCTCAAGGCCGCCCTGCTGCTGCTGGCGATCGTGCTGGCGCTGCTGATCAGCGGCCGGGCCCGCTGGCTGGGGGAGCTGGGCATGGGCGCGCTGCTCAATGCCCTGGCCCTGGCCCTGGGGGTGGGTTTTGCGGAAGAACTGCTGTTTCGCGGCTGGCTGTGGGGGGAGCTGGAGCTCCAACTGGGGGCCAGGCGAGCCCTGGGCTGGCAGGCGGCCGTCTTCGCGCTCGTACATCCCTGGTATCGGCTGGCGCCGGTCGAGGCCCTCGCCCTTTTATTCGGCCTGGTGTTGCTGGCCCTGGCCCTGGCGCTGCAGCGCCGCGCCGATGGCGGTGCCCTGTGGGGGGCGGTGGGTCTGCATGGCGGCCTGGTGGGCGGCTGGTTCGCCCTGCATGCTGGCCTGCTGGAAATATCCCCAGCCACTCCCGCCTGGTTGATCGGCCCCGGCGGCCCCAGCCCTAACCCCATCGGCGGGTTGCTGGGCTGGACCGGCCTAGCGGCCCTGCTCTGGAGCAGGCGTCGCCACTGGCAGCCCAGCCCCGGCGAGCCAACCTGCCGCGACCAAAGCGTTGGCGAAGCATCAGATAACAGCTAACTTCACCGAAGCCGCCTGGACTAGCTTCGGTGGTCGCGTAGACGTTGGCATTCAAATCGGCATCCGCGCTTACATCACTATCGGCGCCCACGTCAGCAATTAACTGAATCTTTAGCCCAGGTTTCCACTCATATTGCCCTGGCGAAATATTGTCAGCTCACGGCAGTGGCCAGGGCTTTGCGACCCTCCAGGGGCGCCTGCAGGGCCTGCTCCAGGGGGGCAAGGCCGTAGTCGCGCTCCAGCAAATCCATCACGGTGCGGCCGAAGTCTGAAGGGTTGGTGGCGAAGGCCTCCAGGCAGATGCGGCCGAAGGTGCTGCCCATGGGTTCGGGATTCCAGAGCAGCTGGCGAGCGGTCCAGGGGGCCATGCTCATCGGGTTGTAGCCAGGCTTGATCAAGCCCTGGTCAAAGGCATATTGCTCTAAGTGGGTATGGGGCTGCAGGCCGATAAAAAAGATCGCCGGCTCTATTTTGTCAGCCCCAAAGATGCGTTCCAGCTCCCGGTGATAGGCCAGGGTCTGGCGGATCGTCTCCGGCCGCTCATCGATCACATTGAAGGAGTAATTCACCGACACATGCTGGCGGAAGCCCGCCCGGGTTAACAACCGGCAGTTTTCCAATACGGTGCGCAAGTTGTAGCCCATGCGCATCCTGCGTACCAGCTCCTGGGAGCCGGAGGTGATGCCGATCTCGAAATAGTCCATGCCGGTAGCCACCATCAACTCGGCCAGTTCGGCATCGAGATTGTCTGCCCGGATATAGGCCGCCCAGCGGATGTCTTGCCAGCCCTCCGCCAGGATTGCCCGCAACAGCTGCTTGGCATCCTCGATATAGCGACGTGCCGGGATGAACTGGGCATCGGTGAACCAAAAGCCCCGCACGCCGCGGTCATAGAGCTGTCGCATCTCGGCGATCACCTCCTGCACCGGGTTTACCCGCACCGCCTTGCCTTCCACCACGGTGTAGACGCAATAGCAGCAGTTATGGGGACAGCCGCGCTTGGTCTGCACGCCCACGTAGAAGTCGCCCGCCTCCAGGTACCAGTCGAGCTGGGGCCAGATGGAGGCGATGAAGTCGTAGTCGCAGGCGGTTTTCTCCATGCCCCCCGGCTGCTCGTGAATCAGGCCGGGCCTGGGGGGCTCCCCGGCCAGGAAGCAGCGCTCGGCCGCCAGCGACTCGCCGCGGATCAACTTCTCCAGCAGCGGTTCCCCCTCCCCCACCGACACCACCGTGCCGCGAGGCAGTTGGCGGCCCAATTGTTCGTAAAAAACGCTCACCGCACCGCCACCCAGCACCGCCAGAGCTTCTGGGCAAAAGCGACGGGCGGCGGCCAGGCCCCGGCGCAGTAGGCGCAGGTTGCGCCACAGCTCGCCATAAAAGGCCGCCATCAACCGCAGTCCACCCATGGCTCCCCGCAGCCGCCGCAAGGGATTGCGGGCGTAAAAAACCTCGAAGGAGTGCTGCAGGGGATTGCCACCCCGGCCATCCACGGGGGCATAGATCTGGATGTCGCGCCAGGAAAACACCAGCAGCGTCGGCCGAAAGCTGCCGATCGTGGCCAGCAGCACCCGCTCCACATCCAGCAGCGGCACGGCGGCCAGGTCTAGTAACCGCTGCGGTAGGTCTGGGAACTGCTTGTGCAGATGGTCGGCCAGATAAACCGGACCGATGGGAAAGATGGGGTTGCAGGGCAGCCGCACCAGTAACACCCGGTGATCAGGGCAGGCGGGCACAGCGGACAGCCCCAGGGGATAGAGATGTGTGGACGCTAACAACCATTGCCGTTAGCCGGCCTGAACGCGGCCGGGTCAGTTCAGCTCAGCTCAAGCCAGATCAGCTGAGCCCAACCCGGGCTCAAGACCAGGGGGCGCTTGTTCATCAACCGGCTTCCAGCGACCCCTTGGCGCTTGCTTTCAGCAAGTGCTCCCAGCAAGCGAACCGACAGCCGTCGCCCTAAAGCGCGGACTGAAACACCCCCTGAGCAAGCTCTGAAAAACCGAGCCACGGCCCATAAAGCCCTGATGCCGCAATGGCTCTCAGCTTGCTGGGGCGACTTACCGGGGCGATGGCCTGGCGGTTGGTCAGAGCCCCCTAACTGGCCCTTTTGAAGCGGGCTTCACAAAGCCCGCAATCTTCCGTTACACTCGGAGGGCAAGGCGCATTTGCCCCGGCAAGCGCCCTGGCTTAATTAAGTCTCCTTTTGGAGACAAACCCACCGTCTCCTTGGAGACAATCCTTACCCGTTCTCATGACCACCACTCTCCAGCAGCGCTCCGGCGCTAATAGCTGGCAGCAATTCTGCGAGTGGATCACCTCCACCAACAACCGCCTCTATGTGGGCTGGTTCGGTGTGCTGATGATCCCTTGCCTCCTGGCTGCCACCATCTGCTTCATCGTGGCTTTCATCGCCGCGCCCCCCGTCGACATCGACGGCATCCGTGAGCCCGTAGCCGGCTCCCTGATGTATGGCAACAACATCATTTCCGGTGCTGTTGTTCCTTCCAGCAACGCTATCGGCCTGCACTTCTACCCCATCTGGGAAGCCGCCAGCCTCGACGAGTGGCTGTACAACGGTGGTCCTTTCCAACTGGTGGTGTTCCACTTCCTGATCGGCATCTATGCCTACATGGGTCGTGAGTGGGAACTGAGCTATCGCCTGGGCATGCGTCCCTGGATCTGTGTGGCCTACAGTGCTCCTGTGGCCGCCGCCAGCGCCGTGTTCCTGGTCTACCCCTTCGGTCAGGGTTCTTTCTCTGACGCTATGCCCCTGGGCATCTCTGGCACTTTCAACTACATGTTGGTGTTCCAGGCTGAGCACAACATCCTGATGCACCCCTTCCACATGTTGGGTGTGGCCGGTGTATTCGGTGGCAGCTTGTTCTCCGCCATGCACGGCTCCCTGGTGACCTCCAGCCTCGTTCGGGAAACCACCGAAGCTGAATCCCAGAACTACGGCTACAAGTTTGGCCAAGAGGAAGAGACCTACAACATCG
>DGYA01000048.1:10490-24206 GCA_002396505.1 Cyanobacteria bacterium UBA5018
ACAGCCGCTCCCTCCACTTCTTCCTAGCCGCCTGGCCTGTGGTTGGCATCTGGTTCACCGCCCTGGGCGTCAGCACCATGGCATTCAACCTGAACGGCTTCAACTTCAACCAGTCGATCCTCGACGGCCAAGGCCGCGTGATCAACACCTGGGCAGACGTGCTCAACCGCGCTGGCCTGGGTATGGAAGTGATGCACGAGCGCAATGCTCACAACTTCCCCCTCGACCTGGCAGCTGCTCAGTCCACCCCCGTGGCTCTGACCGCTCCTGCTATTGGCTGAGGCTAAATAGCCCGGCTGAGGTCAAGATTTAATTGTCTTGCCAAAGCTAAGCTAAAGCTAAATAAATCAACTGTGCCTTGACCTGGTTGATCTTTAAATCCTCCGCCAAAGCGGAGGATTTTTTGTGTTCAGGCTTTTGTGTTCAGGCCTTGTGCTCAGGCTTTTGTGTTCAGGCCTTGCGCCATTGCACCGGCTTGCGGCGGGCGGGATATAGCTCTCGGCACAGGCCGCACAGGGTGCCATTGCAGCCGCGGGCGGTGCAATGCTCACGGCCATAAAAAATGATCTGCAGATGCAGCTTGTTCCAAGCCTCCCGCGGGAACAGCCCCTTGAGATCACGCTCGGTCTGCTCCACGCTCAGGCCATTGCTCAACCCCCAGCGCTGGGCCAGGCGATGGATGTGGGTGTCCACTGGGAAGGCGGGCACGCCGAAGGCCTGGGCCATCACCACAGAAGCGGTTTTATGCCCCACCCCCGGCAGGGCTTCCAGTTCGGCAAAGCTGCGGGGCACGGCCCCGTCGTGGCGCTCGAGCAGCAGTTCCGCCAGGCGCTTAACGTTGCGCGCCTTGGTTTTGGCTAGCCCCAAGACGCGGATGTGGCCCAGGATTGTCTGCTCCGCCAGCGCCGCCATCGCCGCTGGGTTCGGTCCAGCCGCAAACAGGGCTGGCGTTACTTCATTCACCTTCTTGTCGGTGCACTGAGCGCTGAGCAGCACCGCAATCAGCAGCGTGAAGGGGTCGCTGTGGTCGAGCGGGATTGGCGTTTCGGGGTAGTGCTGCTCCAGCCGTTCCATCACCAATGCGGCACGTTCCCGCTTTCTCACTGGTCATCCGCCACCAACTGAGCAAGCTAGAAGCCGCAGCAGCCAGGTGAGCACCATGGGCAAACCCAGGTGATCGCTCCCGGTGATCGGCTGATCGAGGTGCCCCCGCCAGGCCTGGCCCTATCAAGCCTGGCCCTGCCAGGCCTGGTTTGTAGGCTCCTGCTAGCGCGTATCCACCATGGGCAGCAGCTTTGGCCAGCTATTTCGGATTAGCACCTTTGGCGAATCCCATGGCGGTGGAGTAGGCGTGATCGTGGATGGCTGTCCGCCCCGGCTGGAGCTGGATATTGAAGCCATCCAGGCCGAACTGGATCGCCGCAAACCGGGTCAGAGCAAGATCACCACCCCCCGCAAGGAGGACGATCGCGTCGAGATCCTCAGCGGCCTGCTGGACGGGGTGACCCTGGGTACGCCGATCGCCATGCTGGTGCGCAACCAGGATCAACGCCCCGGCGATTACCAGCAGATGCAGGTGGCCTTCCGGCCCTCCCATGCCGACGCCACCTACCAGGCCAAGTACGGCATCCAGGCCCGCAGCGGCGGCGGTCGCGCTTCGGCCCGGGAGACGATCGGCCGGGTGGCGGCCGGCGCCATCGCCAAACAGCTGCTGGCCAAGGCCCACGGCTGCGAGGTGCTGGCCTGGGTGAAGCGGATTCACACCATTGAAGCGGTGATCGATCCCAGCGACGTGAGCCTGGCGGCCGTGGAGGCCAATATCGTGCGCTGCCCGGATCCCTTGGCGGCCAGCCAGATGATCGAGCGCATCGAGGCCATCGGCCGGGAGGGCGATTCCTGCGGTGGCGTGATCGAATGCCTGGTGCGGCGGCCCCCCGTTGGCCTGGGGATGCCTGTCTTCGACAAGCTGGAAGCCGATCTGGCCAAGGCGGTGATGTCGCTGCCGGCCACCAAGGGTTTTGAGATCGGCTCCGGTTTTGGCGGCACCCTGCTCAAGGGCAGTGAGCACAACGATGCCTTCCTGCCCACAGAAGACGGCAGCCTGCATACCGCCACCAACAACTCGGGCGGCATCCAGGGGGGGATCAGCAATGGAGAAGAGATCGTGATTCGGGTGGCCTTCAAGCCCACGGCGACGATCCGCAAGGCCCAGCAGACGATCGATGCCTCCGGCCAGGCCACCACCCTGGCCGCCAAGGGTCGCCATGATCCCTGCGTGTTGCCAAGGGCGGTGCCGATGGTGGAGGCGATGGTGGCCTTGGTGCTGGCCGATCACCTGTTGCTGCAGCAGGGCCAGTGCAGCCTCTGGTGAACGCGGCCAGCCCCATCGCCCCTGTTAGCCCCGAAAGGGAACCGTTAGCCCCGAAAGGGAACCATATGGCCGGGGCTCAAGACTGCAGTAGGCCGATCTCTTTGCGCAGGGCATCGATGGTGGCGCTGCCCAGGTAGCTCTGGGCGCAGTGCACCACCGGCAGACGCATCAGTTGGCTGCGGTTTTGGCGCAGGGTCTGCTCCACCAGGGCCAGGCTCGGCCGGTCGCAGAGCACGTGGCTGGCGGCCCGCAGCAGGCCCAACAGCCGACTGCTGACATCCGGGTTGGCGGTCATCACCAACAGCTGATTGCCACGCATGCTGTGCAGGATCACCTCCGCGGCCCGCAGGATGCCGGGGCTGATGCTCACAAGGCCCACGCAACTGCCTTCCCGCAGCTCCTTGAGCATGTCCAGCTCGTGGCGGAAGTCGTTGAGATCCACCGCTACAGCCCGCACCCCGTGCTGTTGGGCAATCGCCTCCACCGGCTGCAGGAAGTAGCGGCTGGTAACCACCGTGCCGTTGTTGGAGCTTTCCAATACCGCATCCAGCTCCTCCATCGGCACCACCTCCACCGGCACCTCCAGCTGGGGTGTGAGTTCCTCGGCGATCAGCATCGAGGCGCCGATGTCCTCCCGCGGCGTGCTCACCAGCACCCGGGCGCCGCAGCGCAGGCGCCAATCGATCTCGCGGGTGAGCAAATCCCGCGCTTGCTGCAGCGTGCAGCCTGCATTCAGCAGACCATCGACGCTCTGGCGCACTTCTCGATCGATATCCGGCAGGCTGCGGCCCCGGGGGCCGGGCGGCAGCTTGATATCACGGGGCTTCTGCTGATCGCGCACGTAGATGCCCGAACCGGCCATGGCCTCCACCACGCCATCGATCTCCAGCTGGCGGTACACCTTGCTGATCGTGTTGCGGTGCAGTCCGGTCTGCATCGCCAGCTGGCGCGTACTCGGCAGCCGGTGGCCCGGCGGGTAGTGACGGGCCGCAATGGCAAAGCAGATCTGGTTGTACAGCTGGCTCGAGGCCGGGATGTCGCTGTCCTGCTGAATGTGGAAGCGCACGCCGGTGTGGGCCAATCGGGCTGCTGGCCACCTTACGGAGCCCTGGGCCCGGGGACAATCCCCCCGCTGGCCCAAGCAGCTGTGCCGGGCTGTGCCAATTCCCCATGGCCAGCACTGCTGGGCTAACACTGGGGACCACCTGTCAGCGGTTGCGCCCGTGCCGGATTCGCGCCCAGATGCCCCCCAGGCAGCCGCCGCTGCCGCTGCAGCGCCTAATCCGGCGTGTTATTCAGTGCCTGTAGCCGATCCAGCCCTGGCGCCGCCACCAACCGCCAGTGGCGCCCCAGAGCCAGCGGCGGTGTTGGCGGAGGTGCTGGCGGACTGGCAATTGATTGACGCCCCTTGCTCCGCCGTTGGCGTTGATTCAGTGCAATTGCGCTGCTGGTGGGCCCGGCCCGCCACCGCCCCCCCGAAGGCGGCCGTACTGGTGCTGCCCGAGGTGTTCGGGGTGAATGGCTGGGTGCGCGGCGTGGCGGAGCGGCTGGCCGCGGCGGGCTACGCCGCCCTGGCGATGCCGATCTTTGCCCGCACGGCGCCGGCTTTTGAGGCCAGCTACGACGCGGCGGGCCTGGAGGCGGGGCGTCAACACCGCGATCTGGTTTCCGCCGCTGACCTGCTGGCCGATGCCAGCCTTGCCATTGGTTGGCTGCAGGCCCAGCCCGGCCTGGCCGGCAGGCCGGTGGGCTGTGTGGGCTTTTGCTTTGGCGGTCACCTGGCCCTGATCGCCGCCACCCTGGAGCAGGTGGGGGCCACCTGTGATTTCTATGGCGCCAGGGTTTCCAGCTTCCGCCCCGGCGGCGGTGCGCCCACCCTGGCCCTGCTACCCCAGATCGGCGGAGATTTGATCTGTTTTTGCGGCGACGAAGACCCGCTGATGCCGCCGGAGGAGCTGGCGGCGATCGAGCAAGCCCTCCAGGCCGGCGCCCCAGCGGAGCGGCAGCGGCGCTTGATCATCGCGGCCGGCGCCGGCCACGGCTACATGTGCGAGGCCCGCAGCGACTACCAAGCCCAGGCGGCCGAGGCTGGCTGGCAGCAGATGCTGGAACTGTTTGAGCAGCTCAGCTGAGGCTGAATTAACGGCCAAGGCCGTATTAGAAGCTAAAGCCCTACTAGAAGCCGAGCTGTATTGCTGGCTGAATCTTATTGGCGACTGAGTCTAAATTGCCAGCTGAGGCTTAATAAGCAGCCTCAGCTGAATTAACAGCTGCGCTTTATTAACAGCTGCGCTTAATTAACAGCCGGCACCGCCGGTCAGCCGGCGCTGACTGCTTCTGCTGCAACTGGGCTGGCGGAGGCTGACGAGACCGAATCTGACAGCGACCTGGTGGGCTTGCTGCTGGTTTTGGTGATCGCCGCCTTGCGGGGGCTGAGGAACATGATCATGTTGCGGCCTTCCCGCTTGGGGGGCTGCTGGATTTCAGCGTTTTCGCCGAGATCTTGGGCCATGCGCAGCAGCAATTGCTCGGCTAGGGCCGTGTGCTGAATCTCCCGGCCGCGAAAGATAACCGTGCACTTCACCTTGTCGCCAGATTTAAGAAAACGCACCGCCTGGCCGATGCGCACCTGATAATCGTGATCATCAATTTTGTAACGCATCTTCACCTCTTTGACTTCGGTTTGATGCGACTTTTTCTTGGCTTCCTTGGCCTTCTTTTCCTGCTCAAACTTATATTTGCCGTAATCCATGATCCGGCACACCGGCGGATCGGCCTTCTCGCTCACCAGCACCAGGTCGAGCTCCCGATCGCGGGCCACCTCCAGGGCTGCCTCCCTCGTGATCACTCCCAGCTGACTGCCGTCTGCATCCACCACCCTCAAATTGGGGTAGCCAATGCGTTCATTGATGTTGGGGAGCTCCCGCACGGGAGCGCGTCGGTCAAAACGGGGACGAGGTGGCATTCAGGAGGGTAGAGAAGCCGGCTCAAGGCCGCTGCGTTGCACTTTTCACCCTAGGACCTGCCGTACCGCTGGCAACACCTGTGCAAGGGCTTCCGACAATTGTGCATCAATGTCGCTGCTCTGCAACCAGCGGGGCTGGTGCTGGCCGCGAAACCAGGTGCGCTGGCGCTTGGCGAACTGGCGGGTGCGCTGGGCGGTGATCCGGATCGCCTGGGCCTCCGCCAGCCCGCCGGCCAGCAGCGAGCGGGCTTCGCCATAGCCGATCGTGGCCAGCAAAGGCAGCTCGGGGCCATAGCGCTCGATCAGGCCGCGGGTTTCCTCCACCAGCCCATCGGCGTAGAGCTGGCTGGTGCGGCTGGCGATCCGCTGGGGCAGATCCACCGGATCGAGCCCCAATTCGATCACCTGCCAATCGGGCGGTTGCTGGCCCTGCTGGCTGCTGAGCGGTTTGCCGGTGGCATAGATCACCTCCAGGGCCCGCTGGGTGCGCAGGGCGTCCGCGGCGGCGATGCGGCCGGCGGCCACCGGGTCGGCGGCCCGCAACAATTGGAAACAAGTGGGCTGACCCAGGGCCTCCAACTGGGCCCGCAGGGCAGGCTGGGGCGGCACCGAGGGCGGCTGCAGGCCATGGGTGAGCGCCTTTAGATACAGGCCGCTGCCACCGGCCAACAGGGCGATGCCCCGGCGGGCGTGCTCGGCGGCGATGGCCGCTTCAGCCAGCAGCCGAAACTCCTGCAAATTTATCGGCTGATCGGGCCGGCGCAGGTCGAGCAGTTCATGGCGCACCAGGGAGCGCTGCTGCCAGCTGGGCTTGGCGGTGCCCAGGTCCATCTCCAGGTAGAGCTGCCTGGAATCCACATTCAGCACCGCCAGGTCGAGGCTGCGGGCCAGCTCGATCGCCAGGGCGGTTTTGCCGCTGGCGGTGGGGCCCAGCAGCACAATCACCAGCGGCCGCGCCTGGTTCAGTGGGCAGGCTTCCATGACGCCACTCTGCATTGGAGCGAGGGGCCTCTAGGCGGTGATAGATTGCGAAGTTTGAAGGTGCCGCAAGGCCTTTCCCAATAGACCTCTCTCGAGCGAGGGGAATCCGAAAGGACAGGAATCCCAGACGACAGGAATCCCAAAGGACAGGAATCCCAGAGACTCCCGCATGAGTGAAGCCACCAAAGTTGAGGCCGCGTACGGCGCCGAACAGATCCAGGTGCTGGAAGGCCTGGAGCCGGTTCGCAAGCGGCCGGGAATGTACATCGGCACCACCGGCCCCAGGGGCCTGCACCACCTGGTGTATGAGGTGGTGGACAACTCCGTTGATGAGGCGCTAGCCGGTCACTGCGACCGGATCCTGGTGGCGCTCAACGACGACGGTTCCTGTTTGGTAACCGACAACGGCCGGGGCATTCCCACCGACATTCATCCCCGCACCGGCAGGAGCGCCCTGGAAACGGTGCTCACCGTGCTACACGCCGGCGGCAAATTCGGATCCGGGGGCTACAAGGTGTCGGGCGGCCTGCATGGCGTAGGCATCTCCGTGGTTAACGCCCTCTCCGAATGGGTGGAGGTAACCGTGCACCGCCACGACCAGGTGCATCGCCAGCGCTTTGAACGGGGCCTGCCGATCGGCACGCTGCGCTCGGAGCCGGGGGAGCCTGGTGAACAGGGGCGTACCGGCACCACGGTGTGTTTCAAGCCGGATATTGAGATTTTTTCCGGCGGCATCGAATTTGATTACGCCACCCTTTCGGCCAGGCTGAGGGAGCTGGCTTATCTAAATGGCGGCGTTAGAATTGTATTTCGCGACCAGCGAACTGCAGCCCTAGGCGAAAACGGCGAGCCCCATGAAGAGGTGTATTTTTACGAGGGGGGAATCAAGGAGTATGTCGCTTATATAAATGCCCAGAAAGATCCCCTGCACCCCAATATTATTTACGTAAATGCCGAGAAAGATGGCGTTCAAGTGGAGGCAGCTCTGCAGTGGTGTGTTGATGCCTATTCAGACAGTATTTTAGGTTTCGCTAATAATATCCGCACCGTTGATGGCGGCACCCATATTGAAGGGCTCAAAACGGTGCTTACCCGCACCCTGAATGCCTTTGCCAAGAAGAGGGGCAAGCGCAAGGATGCCGATGCCAACTTGGCTGGCGAGAACATCCGCGAGGGTCTCACCGCCGTGCTGTCGGTGAAGGTGCCCGAGCCGGAATTTGAGGGGCAAACCAAGACAAAACTGGGCAACACCGAGGTGCGCGGCATCGTCGACAGCCTGGTGGGGGAAGCCCTAGGTGAATTCCTGGAATTCAACCCCTCCGTAATTGATTTGATCCTGGAGAAGGCGATCCAGGCCTTCAATGCGGCTGAGGCGGCCCGGCGAGCCCGGGAACTGGTGCGCCGCAAGAGCGTATTGGAGAGCTCTACCCTGCCGGGCAAGCTGGCGGATTGCTCGTCGCGGGATCCATCCGAGTCTGAGATTTACATAGTGGAGGGCGATTCCGCCGGTGGTTCCGCTAAGCAGGGGAGAGATCGTCGCTTCCAAGCTATTTTGCCGCTGCGGGGCAAAATTCTCAATATCGAGAAAACCGACGACGCCAAGATCTATAAAAATTCAGAGATCCAGGCCCTGATCACCGGCCTCGGCCTCGGCATCAAAGGGGAGGAATTTGATACCAAAAGTCTCCGCTATCACCGGATCGTGATCATGACCGATGCCGACGTGGATGGCGCCCACATCCGTACCCTGCTGCTCACCTTCTTCTACCGCTACCAAAAATCCCTGATCGAAGGTGGTTACATCTATATCGCCTGCCCGCCCCTATACAAAGTAGAGCGGGGTAAAAATCACACCTACTGCTACAACGAAAGCGACCTCAGGAAAACCCTAGACGGCTTTGGCGAGAAGGCAAATTACACGATCCAGCGCTTCAAGGGTCTCGGCGAAATGATGCCCAAGCAACTGTGGGAAACCACCATGGATCCCACCACCCGAACAATGAAGCGAGTGGAGGTGGAAGATGCCCTAGAAGCCGACCGCATCTTCACAATCCTGATGGGAGACAAGGTTGCTCCAAGGCGGGAATTCATCGAAACCCATAGCGCCGAATTGGATATGGCACAGCTCGATATCTGAAGATCATTGAAACCACCGCTCCCCCTCTGGCGTTGGCTGGCACTGCTTAGCTTTGCCCTGATCGGCCCCGCCGGCCTACCCGCCGGCGGCGCAGAGCGGCGACTGCCCGAGCTGCGGCGGCGTCAAAGCAACCTGGAACCCCTGCTCAGTTCCAACAGCCTCAGCCTCCGCTGTGCCCCCGAACGGCGGGCGCCGGTGCTGGCCCAGCTCGATACCGGCGTGCCTCTGCGGGTGGTGCGCCAGTGGCTATCGCCCCAAGGATACCGCTGGCTAAGCGTGGAAGCCCCCGACCGCTTTGGCCGCCCCACCCGTGGCTGGCTGCAGGGTTGAGTTTTTTTGGGTAAGGATTTGGGGGTGTGGTGTGTTGGGGTGGATTGAGGGGGTTTGTGGAGTGGGGAAGCTATGGAGTCGGTGGGTTGGCTTTTGTGAACTAGCGCTTTTGTTTGTGACACTAAACTGCTATGGGGTGCACTGATTTTTGGAGTGCATCGTTTGCGATTGATGGCTGACGCTCAAGATCAGCGGCCAGCAGCAGCCTTATGCATAGATCACAAAGCTGACTCGTCCGCTGTATCTTGATGTTAGACGGCCACACGGTCAAGCTCCGAGACCTTTACACTCAATACAGCTCTTTATGCTTGGCGCAGCTGAGTATGCAGGAACAATACATAAAAAGACATTGGCTTCGTCACTCAAATCCTTAAATATCTCCGCCAAGTCTCGCTCTTCTCCTTTGCTTGCTTTCGAATAGGTTTCGCTATGCCTCTCTGCAAGAAAAAGACGCTAAACACAATCTTGTATCGCAAGCGATAACGCATACTCTGACCAAGAGCGAGCTTGATTACATCCAGTGAATCACTCAACTGGGTGAGGGAATCGGGGGGTGTGCCCCGGCCCAGGTGGCAAACAACCCACACAACAGCCAAATCGGAGGAGAGCACAAAAGTGAAGTCGTCGCATCAGAAACCTCTTAATTCCTCCACCGCCCCTCAGTGCGCTTGCAAGGGCACGGGAGTTTCAGTTGAAAACGAAGGATGTCGAAGCTGATACGAAGAGATATTTAATCAGATTGCACAGTCTGATCATAGCTATTGGGCAACCCCTGCAGCGTCATGTTGTCGGCAATCACATCGTGGGAAACCAGCAGGTAGCGCCATGGCTTGCCGTTGTGGGCCTGCTCATGGGTGGAGGCGTGCTTGCACCACAGAGCCGCTGCGCGAGCCTTGGCGAGAACGGTAGAATCGTTCAGCTGATCAGCACGCTTAGGTTCACATAGCAACTTCTCAGCCTCTGTTTCTACAACAAAGTCGGGCTCGTAGTTGCTGTCCCTGCCATATCGGATCTGGAAGACCCCTTTGCCGGGCTTGAACCACTTGTCAACAGTGGCATCCCTTTCAAGAAGGCTGGCGAACCGTCGCTCAGGATCGCTGTCGAACTTCTGAGTCGGATACAGACACTTCTCAAAGCAGCCGAAGAGCATGTTTCGGATATTGCTCTTGTGCTCGACGGGGATTTTGTGGTCGCGCACAACAGCGTCGGCGGGCGCGGCAAACGCCTGTGGACGCACCTCGCTGAAGCCCTGGCTGACCACGACCTCATAACTGGAAGCCTCCTGCCACGCGTGCTTCTGCATCTGTTCATGAATCAGCGTACAGATCCGACGCTGGTAGAAGATCAAGACGTTCTTGATCTTCGAGTCTTCTTGCAGATAGCTGCGCAAGCGAGCGATGAATTGGGATGACAGTGCATAAAGCAGATCTGCCTGCTCATCATAGTTTATGTCATCAAAGTCGATCAAACCGCGAACAATGTAGTCTTCCAGGCGTTCCTCCTCGTATCCACCCTCCAATGCGCCGAGCGTTTCCCGTGTATCGCTGGCTAGATGCTGAATCAGAATGTCTTGAGAAACAGGTTGCAAGGTGACATTGGCAATGTCGAGCTGGAAGGGATTGAAGCCTGCCGTGACAGTGCCCCGGGGCAAGACGAGGACGCGAGGGATAGCAATCGTGTATTGAATGTAGACTTCCGTTGTCTCTTTGACGACGGCTTCGATCTTGGCGGGATCCAGGCCTGGCAGCAACTCAAGCTGACCACTGTTCAGTCGTACATGGACCTCTTGGATAATTGTCTGCTGAACCACTGCGCTCGCCAAGGCCACGGGGCCTGGGACGGATTTGCTGTCACGACACACCTTGCGGATGGCATCCAGTGCCAGCTGGGCCGTGCGTTGTTCAGCTGGACTGGTGAAACGTGGTTGGGGTTCATTGGAGGCTTGGACTGTTCCATCCGATGGAGAACTGTCCCCGGCACTGGAGCTTGTCTCTGCTGACCCCTTCTCCGAATTCGTTGGGATGCCCAGGATGCCAGCATAGTTAGGGTTGACGACAACGGTTTTGGTTAACTTGTCGGGAATGTCTTTGCCGATCGTGACGACATTGAATGTGTATCCGCCCCTGTTGGCCTCATCGACAATGTCCTGAAAACGGTCGTGAGCGACGATGGTGAGGCGATCGACAGCAGCAACACCCGTGCGCTTGCCATAAGGAAGCCGCAGTCCGCGCCCGATCGATTGCTCGACGAGGGTGCGTGAGTCGGCTGCTCGTAATGGCACGATCGTGTAGAGGTTGGTGACATCCCAGCCCTCTTTGAGCATATTCACATGCACAACGATCTCAGTTGGCTCGTCGGAATGTTCAACAGCAAGCAAGCGTTCCACATTCTCATCCTTCTCAGCACCTCTTTGGCCTGAGTGCACTTGAATGGCACGCCCTCGATAGTGACCGTCGAAGAATGACTCATCTTCAATCAGGCTGAAGATTTCATTGGCATGGTTGGTGTCACGAGCGATGACAAGAAGGAAAGGCTTGACTCGTCGAACGGCGTTTTGCTGGGCGTAGACCTCAAGCTCAACCTTGGTAGCCTCATGAATGCGAATCCCATCCTCCAGCTTCAGTCGCTCCAGCGCCGCGGGCTCCATGGCGGAGGCATTGAAGTTTTGGCGGGTGGCAACAGCAGGCTCCTTGACATAGCCATCCCTCATCGCGGCCGAGAGAGGATAGTCAAAGATGATGTTCTTAAACCTGCTAACAGAGTTTGCTCGCTCAACCTGAGGTGTGGCGGTGAGCTCAAGACCCATCACAGGCTTCAGAGCTTCGATGGACTCCATGCTGGCTGAAGCTCTGTAGCGGTGAGCTTCATCCATGATCATGACCAGATCATCTAGTTCTGACAGATATTCAAAATAGGACCGCCCCAGATATTCAGAAAGTCGCCAAGCCTTTCGAGCGTCTTGCGAGCGAGTATTAAATTTGGCGATATTAAAAACATTGATTGTGACATCGTCGAATCCAGCCTTGTCCATTTCGACCTGCAAGGTGTTGTCAAAGTTCTCCCCAGTGACTATTGTTGGTGACTTGATGGCAAAGTCGGAAATACCCTGAAACACATACTTAGGCGTATTTGGAGTAAAGTCGATTATGAGCTTCTTATAGATTGTGAGGTTGGGCGCCAACACAAAAAAGTGCCGAATGCCATGGGCGACAAACAGATAAGTGATGAAGGCACCCATCAGGCGAGTCTTGCCCACACCGGTGGCCAGCGCAAAGCAGAGGCTCGGAAAAGCGCGCTCGAACACTTCGACGCTGGTGAAGCCAGAGCGAATTGCTGCTAACGAATCACTGAGGTCTGGATTCTTGTGTGGTTTGACCAGCTCCATCACCTGGTGCAGGATGTCCAGGGACTGACGCTGAGGTGTGCGCAGGCTGAGACGGGAGCTGATGTTGTTCACATGGCTTGCCATCACGCTTCTCCTCCTTGATCGAGAGTGGCAAACAGAGGCAGCTCCTGCATTGCGGAGCTTTGCCGCCTAGGTCGTCCTCGCCGTCTCACGGGTGGAGGAGTCAGTGCATCGGTGGTCGTGTCAGCAGCTGGAGTGGCTTCAGAGGATTCCTCTTCCGTCTGATCAGCTTCTGGTTCAGATCCAGGTAGCGCGTTGACGTTGAGGCTGTAGTCATCGCGGCCCCATTCACAGCGATGCAACACCGCCTGTGGAATCTTCTTGAGTGTGAGATTGGCAAAGGCATCAGGTTTCGCCCGAAAAGCCGAGCAGCAGATCAGAAGGGTTCGCTCATCGCCAACCTGGTTGCTGATGAACTGCAACTGTTCGTGGCCGAGATTCTGGGTCGTAACGTAAATCAGATCGGTCTCGGTTGAATGACCGTGGATCCAGAAGACTTCGGGATCGGGCGCATACCGGAATCCCTCCAACTTGCACATGGCCTCGGCAAGCATCTCGGGCTTGTACTGCTGGCTGACGACCCAGTTACCCCATTTATCCCTATCAAGAAGAGAAGGCGCTAACGTATAGAAACGCAAGCCACCCCCGCCGTTCCATCCGGCCTGGGCGGTGATTCCGCCGGTCTCCTTCCCATCAATGACCTTGCGCATGCGTGGCAAGCAACAGGACGTGGCATGGGCACCGAGTTCAATTCCGATCCATCGCCGCCCGAGCTTGTGTGCCGTGGCTGCAGTGGTTCCAGAACCAAGAAAAGTGTCTAGGACTAAATCCCCAGGATTGGAAGCAATCTCAATGATCCGAGCGATAAGTTCTTCCGGTTTGGGAGTGTCAAACCTGGATTCACCATCGAAGATTCTGAGAAGGTGTTTTTTCGCAGAATCGTTCGTTCCGACAGCGTCGGACTTCCATAATGTCTCGGGCGTAAGGCCAGCATCGTCAGCTTGCGCATCACACAGAAACTTCTTAATGCGAGGAGCAGAGCGCCCAGTTTTGCCAAACCAAATGTTGTTCTTTGATATTTCAGTCTGCATTCTCTCCTCAGTATAAAGCCAGCAGCGACCCTCAGGTGGGCTATGCCTAACGCCACTGGGGGCAGTCAGCACATAAAACTGTGAGGCGGTGGCGTGTCCCGCTTGGGCATTTGCAGACACTGATTGCCATGCCCCCCTCGAATCGTTGTCTGGATTCTTGTAGCGATCAAGAACAGTTTGATTTAGCGGAAGTGGATTGCGAATGGCCTCGAATGCAGCTTTTGACTTGGCGTAGACAAGAATATGATCATGATTAAAGGAGAAGACCCTCCGGTTTTCACGTGTTGTACGCTTTTCCCAAATCATATTAGCAACAAAATTGATGCGTCCAAATACTTCGTCACAGAGAACCTTGAGGTAGTGAGCTTCATTATCGTCAATCGAAATCCAAATAGATCCATCAACTCGCAATAGCGGTGACTTTCAGGAAAGGTG
>DGYA01000133.1:0-14152 GCA_002396505.1 Cyanobacteria bacterium UBA5018
AGCAGCGTTGATGTCGCGGTCGTGAACCGTTCCGCAACTCGGGCACTGCCATTCCCGAATCGACAGCTCTTTTTTGCCGTCGTGATGTGCGCAGGTTGAGTCGTTCCAGACCACCCGCGCACAGCCAAACTCCTTTGCCAGCGCCAGCTGTTGATGGGGGTGCGGGTAGAGGCGGTAGCGGTAGCGTTGCTTCACACCAACCATCATGCCAACGTTGCGGTGTAATGGCGCAGCCACCGCTCAGGCGAGGTAGGCATAGCGTTTCGAGGCTCGTTGTCCATCTGGTCTTTGTGGTCAAGGACAGGAGAAAGGCCCTGATCGGCGCTGCTCTGCACCGGATGCAGGAGGTCTGCCTGGGCATTGCCGAAAAGATGGGCTTCCAGTTGATGGAGCTGACCGGCGAAGCGGACAACTTTGCTGGTGGTGGAGGACAACCAGCTGCTGTTCGAATACCCGCAGACGATCTCGGTCTCGACGCTGGTAAACCACCTCAAGGGCGTCAGCAGTTGGATGTGCTGCGCAAGGAGTTCCCTGAGCTAACGGCCCGTGGCGCACACCTCTGGACGCCCAACTACTTCGCCGCTTCCGCTGGCGATGCGCCGATTGAACGGCTCAGGGAGTATGTGGAGGCTCAGGAAAAGCCGTCCTAAAGGAAGGGGTTTGTATCCCAGAACAGCTCGGCGATCAGCGGATTGGCCGCATCGATCGAATCCGGAAGCGTGAACTGGCCGCGAGCCACCGATCTGCCGTTGCGGGCGATCACCACCTCGGTTTCGGCGCCGGTTTCAATCGCCTCCACCAGGCGCGAGAGGTGGGTTGGCGCGATTGCCAGCCCAATCGCAAGCCCTTCTCCGCTAGTCTGACCAGACTGACCAGACCAATTTATGTCCTTCGTTCAGGGTGCCCCCTCATCGGGCCCTTCGGGCCCGGCCGCGACCCGTTGCGTCAATGTGCAGGAGGCGAAGACCCATCTTTCGGCCCTGCTGGCCAGGGTCGCCGCCGGCGAGCGCATTGTGCTGTCTCGCCATGGCAAACCCATCGCCCAGCTGGTGCCCCTGGATCCCAGCCCTCGCCGGCAGCTCGGCTTCCTGCAGGGAAGGGTGGATGAGGCGTTCTTCGAGCCCCTGCCCAACGACGAACTGGAGCGCTGGGGCTGATGAAACTGCTGCTCGACACCCACGTGTTGCTCTGGGCCCTGCTGGAACCCCAGAAGCTCTCCCCTGAGTTGCACAACGCCCTGGAGGACAGCAATAACACGCTCGTTGTCAGCGCCGCCTCCGCCTGGGAGATCGCCACGAAGTGGCGGTTGGGAAAACTGCAGTACGCCCGATCCGTCGTCGACAACTACGCCATGGCCCTGCACCGTCTGGCGGCGGTCGATCTGCCGATAAGCGCTGCTGTGGCCCGTCAGGCCGGCCTGTGGGCCGTGCCGCACCGAGATCCTTTTGATCGTCTGCTGGCGGCCCAGGCCAGGTCCGACGACCTCGTGCTGGCCAGCACCGATCAGGCGTTCACCCAGTTCGAAGGGGTGGTGACCCTGGGGTAAGCCTTTGGCACCAGCGTGTTCCGACAGCCCAATTGGGCCCGCAGGACCGCTGGCTCAGCCCCAGGCCAGGGCGGCAAGCGGCAGTAGGTTGTTGCTCGTTGCGCACTGCGCTACACTGAGCCAATGGTGGTTCGGCTATGTGATTCAGGCCTTTCGGCACAAGGGGCTGCGCCTGTTCTTCGAAACGGGCAAAACGGCTGGAATCCAGCCATCTCTTGGCGGCAAGCTCCGTCTGCAGCTCGCAGCGTTGCACTCCGCTGCCCAGATCGAGGATCTGGATCTGCCGGGCTATCGCCTGCATCTGCTCAAGGGGTCAGACAAGGGGCGGTGGTCGATCTGGGTGAACGGCAATTGGCGGCTCACGTTTGTGTTCCGCGACGGCCACGTGTTCGATCTCGATTTCGAGGATTACCACTGATGCAGATGCACAATCCACCACACCCTGGCGAGTTCATCGCCGGCGTGTATCTCGAGCCCTGTGGGCTCTCGATTCGTCAGGTGGCCGAGCGGCTGGGGGTTTCGGCCTCCACATTTCAGCGGCTGGTGGCGGGCAAAAGCCGGATCACGCCGGATATGGCGCTGAGGTTGTCGCGGGTACTGGGGCGTAGTGCCGAAAGCTGGCTTTCCCTGCAGGACAGCCACGATCTCTGGCAGGCCCGCCAGCGCCTGGACCTCTCAGCGCTGACACCGATGGAGTTCACCCCGGCATGAATGTTTCGCCAGGAGCCTTGCCGGCCAACGCCGCTGCGTCGATCCCCGATGGCAGCGGGCCTGAGCTTTGTGCGGATCGGCCGCATCGATCGAATCCGGAAGCGTGAACTGGCCGCAGGCCACCGGTCTACCTTTGCGGGCGATTACCACCTCGGTTTCGGCGCCGGTTTCAGTAGCCTCCACCAGGCGCGAGAGGTGGGTTTTGGCTTCAAACTAGACCAGACCAGGTCTGGTCGGCCCGGACCAGCCGGACCAGCCCGGAGCTGCAGAACGGGGCCATGGGCCCATAGTCGAGCGATCTCCCCTGGGAATAGATGGGATAGCCTGAACTTCGGCAAGCCCAGGGTACGGGCATTATTCTTATTTTTCTGGAGACTTTTCCTGCCTGGAGGATTAGCCAGAACTTCCTTTGTAGGCTGATGATCATTCCACCCAGTCAGCTTAAAAAAGCCTTGGGAAGCTTCCAGGGAAAATTTCTGCTGGCCTGTCTCTCGTCTGGGTTTGAGCCAACAATTGTCTATGCTGCAGGCAGCCAGATGCAACTGGCAAATCTCTATCGTGCCATGGGGGCTAATTGGCGGCACTGCTTGGGTGCCTGCACCACAGGCGCTGCGACCTTGGAGCATCTCTCTTGCGTCAAGCCCAATATTTTGTTGATGTGCGATGACCTGCCAGATACGACTTTAGACAGCCTTTCGGAGCAAGCCAGAAAGCTGCAACCAGCGATAAGAACTATTGCAATCATATCCAGAATTGACAAGTTCTGCAAGGATATCGAAATCCAGGTCGTTGTAGCCGACCAAGACTTTCTTGTCCATGAGGAGACAGTTACGCTGATGACGATGGCCGTGGCCACCAACACCACGTACCACAGTCCATCAATTCTAAGGCGCTTAAACGAGCTTAACCAAAAGCCTGCGGCGCATGTTGAAGGCACCAACCTGCTCACCAGGCGCGAACGCCAACTGCTGGAGGCCTATGCCCTTGGCCTGAGCAATCAGGAAACCGCCAAGCAGCTCTGCTTATCAACGCGAACCGTGCAGACCTACAGCTCCCAGCTCTTGCAAAAACTGGGCGCCAACAACAGGCAAAAAGCCCTGCGTCAGGCCATGAGGCTCGGCTTCAAGACCCTGGGTCGCTTGGCCTGAGCTGGGCCGCCCTGGGCAAGCTGGCGGCGCAGCCCAAACAAGCCGACAACGCATCCAAACCCAATCGGTAGCACAGAACGCCGCAAAAAACAATCGTCCTTAGTCGATTGCTAAGAGTTACGGCGCCAATCTAATTGTAGATATATTTTGTGTCTACGGAAATGGCAGCTGCCGAAGCCACCTCCTCCAGCCTCACCAGCAGCCAGGTGGCTCCGCAGCAGTACGTGCTCGCTGCCGGCACTACGCTGCTCACTACTGAGGCGGAAGCGATCTGGGAGCAGGCGCTGGCCAAGGCCAGTAGCTACCTGACCAACCTGCTCAGCGATCCCAACCGCGAGGCCCTGTTCGCCGATGTGTTCGGCCGGGCCGGCACCGATGCGGCCACCTTTGCGGCCAACCTGCAGGCGCTGCTGGCCGCCCTGGGCGGCGACGGCCTGCAGATCGCGGTGGATCTGCGCTCCGATGGCGAACTCGCAGGTGCCTTCGCCGCCTATGCGGCCAGCGGCCACACCGGAACGGAGCGCATCTATGTGAATGCCGACAAGCTCAACAACAGCCTGCTGGATGTGAACCTGGCCACCAGCGCCCTGCTGGAGGAATTCGGCCACGCCTTGGATTGGCGCCTCAATGGCGGCGCCGATAGCCCTGGCGATGAGGGGCAGCTGTTTGCGGCTCAGGTCAGCGGCGTGGTGCTCACGGCGGATCAGCGGGCGCTGATTGATGCGGAGGATGACACCTCAGTGCTGACGATTGAGGGGGTGCAGGTGGTGGTGGAGCTGGCAACTTTTACCGCCACCACGGGCACTGACAACCCGGTGCTGAGCACAGATAACGACACGGTGACGGTCGAGGCCACCAACCAGATCCAAGCTGCTGACACCTTTAGCGGTGGAGCCGGTACCGACACCATTGCGATCGGTGTAGTCGGTGCTGGTGTTTCGGTTGATCTGAGGGCAGCCGCCGCCGACGGCAGCGGCGGCTTCCTCAGCTTTGAGGCGATTCAATTCCTCAACACCAGCGGAACCAGCACCGCCACCTTTGCTGCTGGACAATTCGATTCAGGCAAAATCGAGCTGACCTCTTCTTTCATTGGCACTGCCTCCACCCAGGGCGTGGTGATCAACCTGGCAGCGGCTGGCACCTTTGATGCCTCCAGCTTCTCCTTCACCACCTGGAGCTCCGGCACCGACAGCTTCACCCTCGCAGGCTCGAGCGGTAACGACACGATCGTTGGCTCCAGCCAGGCTGATTCGATCAGTGGTGCCGCTGGTAACGACAGCCTCTCCGGTGGAGACGGTAACGACACCATCGATGGCGGCACCGGCAACGACAGGATGAGCGGTGGTGCTGGTGTGGATTTCTTCATCACCTCCGCCACTGGTGGTTCCAGCACCGCTGCCTCGGGCAATGACATCCCCAATCCCATTATTATCGTAGGGAATACCCTCACCTTTGCC
This sequence comes from Cyanobacteria bacterium UBA5018, assembly GCA_002396505.1. Lineage (GTDB taxonomy): Bacteria > Cyanobacteriota > Cyanobacteriia > PCC-6307 > Cyanobiaceae > UBA5018. The sequence continues at coordinate 4,863 of DGYA01000133.1, forward strand.
AACGGCGTTGACATCATCACCGACTTCACTGTCGGCACCGACATCCTCAGTGGACGCGGTACATCACTCAGCAATATTAATAACTTAGTCAAAACCGCCAACACTGCGAATAGAGGCTACTACGCCTACGGCTCTTGGGGCACCAGCACCAATGTCTTCACATTTTCAAACGCCTGGTCCTCTACCAACAACGACCTGATCTTTGTCGTTGGTGATGGCAGCACCCTCACGTTGGTCACCCACACCAGCTACACGATCCTGACCGATATCTCCGGCAGCATCGATACCACCGCACCAAGGATCATCTCCTTCACCACCACCACAGCCAACGGCTCCTACAAGGCTGGTGACAGCATCAACATCACCGCCAACACCGACGAAAACATCCTGGCCGGTGGACAGATCACCGTCACCCTCAACACCGGTGCCACCGTCATCCTCACCGCTGCCACAACAGGGAGCACACTCACCGGCACCTATACCATCGCTGCTGGGCAGACTTCCGCTGACCTCACTGTCTCCAGCTTCACCATCGGCACCGGCGCGATCGGTACCAGCAACGCCACACCGCGTGATGCCGGCTTTGGAAATGCCCTCACGTCCACTTCCGTTCCTTCAGGAGTCAACAACATTGCTGGCTCCTACGCCATTGTTGTTGATACCACAGCTCCGGCAGCGCTTACCCTCACGGCCCCTGCAGATTCGGGGAGCAGCAGTTCTGACGGCATCACCAAAAACAGCGGCTTCTCAATTTCTACTCCGGAGGCCAACGCAACATGGCAATACTCCACCAATAGCGGCAGCAGCTGGACAGCAGGAAGTGCAACATCATTCGCAGTTGCTGATGGCACCTACAACAGCGGCGTGATTCAAGTACGGCAGATCGATCAAGCAGGGAATCCTGGACCCATCACCTCCAGCACGGCCTCAATCACGATCGATACCACCGCCCCAACCAGCAACGTCGGTAGCCAATCCGCCCCGCTTGTGGAAGCTGGCGGCGCCAGCAACGCCACGGCCGGCACCGCGGCCGCCACGATCACTGTCACCAAGGCTGACGCCCTCAGTAGCGCCTCCTTCGATAGCGCCGATCTCACCAGCAACGGCTGGTCCAGCGCCGATGCAGGTGCCACCTACACCAAGGCCGGCAGCTATGGCACCGCAACCTTCACCATTGCCAGCGGGGTTGTTTCCTACAGCCTCAATAACAGCGCTGCCGCCACCCAGGCCCTCACCCAGGGGCAGGCTGCCGCGGATGGCTTCGGGACGCTGCGGATCGTCGATGCGGCTGGTAATAGCTCCCAGACGGCGGAGATCTCCTTTGCGATCACCGGCGCCAACGATTTCCCCGTCTTCTCGGTTCTCACCCCACCGGTTGAAACCACCGGCCGCAACAGCCAGACGGAGATCAGCTTCGCGGAACTCCTCGCCCAGGCCAATGCCACCGACGGGGACGGCAGCGTGGTGGCCTTCCAGGTGGCCGCGGTGGCCAGCGGCAGCTTGCTGATCGGCAGCTCGGCAGGCACCGCCACAGCCTGGGCCGCCGGTAGCAACCACAGTGTCAATGCCGACACCAACCTCTACTGGACCCCCGCCGCCGGCCAGGCCGGCACCTTGGCCAACCCCCTGGCAACCGGTGCCTTCTCCGTCTACGCCGTAGACAACAACGGTGGCCTCTCCGCCTCCCCCGTCACCGCCACGGTGAATGTGGTCTGCTTCCTCGCCGGCACCCTGATCGCCAACCCCAGCGGTGAGCAGCCGATCGAAACCCTGCAGCCCGGGGATCTGATCAGCACCGCCGAGGGACCCCGGCCGGTGCGTTTCATCAGCCGCACCAGCCATTTCCCCCTGGTGCTCGATGCCAACGACGTGCTGCCCATCCGCATTGCCGCCGGCGCCCTTGGTGAACGCGGCCCTGTGCGTGATCTCTATGTGAGCCCCGATCACGCCATCCTCGTCGATGGCCACCTGCTGCACGCCTCAGTGCTGGTGAATGGCACCACCATCACCCGCACCTCGCTGGCCCACTGGCAACAACGGATCAACCAGCCGATTGAATATCTCAACATCGAGCTCGAACGGCACCAACTGATCACCGCAGAAGGCCTCGTCGTTGAATCCTTCGTGGACAACCGGCCCCGCAGCGACTGGGATAACTACACCGCCTACCTCAGCCTCTATCACCAGGAATTGCCGATTCGGGAACTTCTCCTGCCCCGTGTGAAGTTCAAGCGCCAACTGTCCTCCGCCCTGCGCCGCTTGCTGCAGCAGCTGGCGGATGGTGGCGTGCAACACAGGCAACTGGTGGCTGCCGGTTGAGCAGGGGGCTGGGCTGGGCGAGTCATCAGTCTGCAGGGTCTGGATATGGCTGATCAGCAGGCTACTGGCCTAGGTGGCCAGTAGCCATATCTCGAAAATCACTACTTGCCCCATGTGACTGGATAGCCACCAACCAGTGAGCGAGCCTCCCGAGAGGATGGTTGATAGCCATAGCCATAGGTGCCACCCTGATCGTCGTCGAGGATGCGCGGAGTTACCATAATTACAAGTTCACGTTTCTGCCGCTGACCGCTGCTATTGCGGAAGAACTGGCCGATGAGAGGGATATCTCCTAAAATCGGCCACTTGGTGACGGCTTGGCGATCGGAGTCGGAGATTACACCAGTAAGAATTAAAGTCTGGCCGTCTCTGACCCGGGCACTTCCCGTATCCAATCTACGTACCGCTAGAATATCAATGGGGCCGCACCCTGGCACAAGCTGTTCTTTTGTTTTTGCAGTTATCTGAGGGGAGAGGGTAAACGTAACAAAGCCATTGTCATCAATTTTAGATACCCGGGCCCCGAAGGTGAGGCCAGCAATACCAAAGGATGGCTGACATGAATTACCGTTTCCTTGGGTTCCGGTGGTCACTTGGTAGCTGGTAACCACCTGTTCACCCACCGTTACAAAAGCCTCATTGGCCCTGGGCCTACCGATGGTGGCTAGATCGGATGAGCTGGAACCACCTGAGCCACCTGAGCCACTTGAACCACCTGCATTGCCGATGGCGAGCTGGGCGCCGGCAGCAGATCCCCCATTCACCTCCTCTTGATTTTCCGAGAGAATTAGAGTTGGACTAGCCAGCACCTTGGTGTTATTAGATATAATTTGAGCTTGCAGAAAATTATAGAAGTTGTCGCGAGGATACGAGAGGCCAGGGTTTCGGCGGGTGGCATCCTTGAAAATGGAAGCATCAGGATTACCAGGATACAATGAATCCCGCTGGGCACCACCACTAACGTTGTAGCCAGTCGGCGCTTCAGCGGAAATTGTGCCCTTCTCGGCATCGAAATTAAATTTGATATCATTGCCAGGATAAGTACGACCAAAAGCATCGGCTTTTGGGGGCAGGAATGCTCCAAAGGCTCCCACCAACCGGCCAGAATCATTGACAATAAAATTATTGCCATAGCGAAATGCAAAGCTATTGTCAATATCGGCCTGATTATTAAGGGATATATCGAGAATTTTTACAGAGAGGGCCACCTGCCGCTGGCGCAGATCGATCTGGCGTAAGTAACCTTCGGCCACCGCCACCAGCGACGAATCACCCACCAGGGTTATGGTTTGCAGCCGGGAATCGGTGGCGCCCTTCAGGCCCTTAAGCGGCCCAATGCTGGAGCCATAGCTCTGGGTGGTGGTGACGTTTTGGGTTTCGGTCTGTTGGCTGGTGGTGGCTCCCGCCACCTGGTTTGCCACCGGCGTGCCCTGGGTAACCGAGTTGGTGATTACGGTCACCTTGGTGATCTGGGCCCCCAGGCTGGCCAGGTAGTCGGCGGCGGAATTGGCCGAAGCCTGATTGAGGCGATAAACCTTCGACACCTGCGCCCCGAAGGGGCTATTGGACACAGACGGGCCGGCCATTATTAGACGACCCTCCAGGCGACCCTGCCAGCCAGCCGCCATCAGTACGGCATTGATGGCCCTCGCATAGGGCTCCATCTGGAAGGCCATCGACACCTTGCGCAGGGAATCTTGCGCGGCCTCTTCTGCCTGGGAAGTTTTGTTGGTGATATTGGAGCTATTGCCAGCTGGATTATCGTTCACATAGACAAAGCCATAACCCCCCATCGGGGCCAGGCTCATCAGAACGTCGCGGGCCGGGGCATTGCGGATCGTCAGCGACACCGGCGGCCCAGAAAGATTCAGATAACTGCGGTTGCGCAACACCATCGTGCCCACCGCCATGTCCCCCAAGGGCGGCGCCACGGCTCTTGTTTGCAGGGCTGGAGCCAGGTTTGGCTGGGGTACCCGAGCCGCCACCCTCAGATCCAGGCGGCCGTTCTGGCTGCTCAGCTGCGCTGCCGTGGTGAAGCTGACGATCAGCTGACGGCCATCAGCACTGATCACAGGCCAACCCAGGACCTGGCCAGGCGTGGGGGTTACCTGTAGTTGATAGCGGCTGCCCGAGCCCGCCAGGGCCACGCTCTGCAGCCCCAGTTCAGGCAGGCTGAAGCTCTGGGCCCCTAGTCGCAATGACGACGGATTGACCAGGCTAAGTTCCGCCGACCAGCCCGCGGTCGTGAGGCTCTGCCGCAGTTGGGGGCCAGGGCCAGTGCCCTCGATCAACAGCTCAACGGCATTGGGCTGGCGCCGCAGCTTCAGTTGCAATCCAGCCGCCGAGCCAGAGGGGCTGGCTAGGGCTGGGCCGCTAGTGGTGGTTGGCGCGGTTGTAGTGGCTAGGGGCTGTTGGGCTATCGCCGGCGCTGCCATGGCCCGCAGGCCATAGCTCTGCAGGGCCAGGGAGGTCCCGCCCGCCAGGATCAGAGCCAGAGCTCCTTTCGCTCTTTTCATCCAACCTCAGCCTGCGCTCGGATGGTATCGGCTGGATCACGGACTAGCCAGACCCAAACTGGCATCCTTGGAATAGAGGGCCAGGTTCAGCTTGAGCGTGACCGTTTGCTCTGGCTTGGCGGCCGCCCCTGGTGTAGTGGAACACTGGGGCCGCTGGTTGGCCTGCCCCGGCGGTTGGCTGGTCTGACAGTCCAGCGCCAGCTGCAGATTGCTTTGCACAGCCAGCACGCTAATTTTTTCGAGCTTGCGGATAAATGACAGCAGGGCAGGGAAACCACCCCGGGCGCTCAGCAAGATGCTTTTTTTGCGCAAACCATCGGTCTTGAGGGGGTCGGATGGCGGCTTGGGCTGCTCGTTTGGATTATTTGGATCTCCAGGTACGGTTTTCAGGGGCTGAACGCCTTCTTTTAACTTGGCATCCGCTTCGTCTGGGTTGAGATTTTTCTTGGTTTGACCAGCTTGGGGCGGTGTGGCGGCCACTGCCGCAGCCTGGGGTTCCACCAGGGTTAGCTCCACCGCGCTGGTAAGGGCGATGCGATCCAACTCAGCGATCAAGGTGCTGAGGCTGCCGCTACCTGCGATCAACCGCAACATCAACTCCTTTTTTTGCACTGCCTGGTCGTGCCTTTGCTGATCCCGTTCCAGCTGCTGCTCCAACAGCGGCAGCTGGCTCTCCAGAGACCGCAGTTCCTGCACCTGCTGCCGGGTTTGCTGATACTTCAGCCATTCGGGCACCATGCCCCACCCCGCCATCGCCACCGCCAGCACAGCGCCAACGCCTATGGGCAGCAGTAGCCAGATGCGTTGAGCCCGGCTCATGGCATCACCCCCTGCCGCTGCAGCATTCGCAGGCGCTCGGCCATCCCGGTGGCCCCCAGATCCCGCAGTTTGTTTAGATCGCCATTGATACCAGATTGGGAGAAGGCGGCGGTGAGTTCAAATTGCACCGGTTCACTGCTGGCGTTAGCGACTGGGGGCTTGGCCTCTTTGCCGTTATCACGGCGGGCTTGGATCAGGCTCACCTGGTTAGCGTTGAACAGGCGAGAGCGTTGCAATTGCAGCTGCAGGGCGTTGATGCGGGCAAAAGCACCTGGATCGTTGGCCTGGCCCCTTAGCCGTAGTTGATTGCCCTCCTGGATCACCTCGCTGAACTGCAAACCCCTGGGAGTTCGGCGGCGCAATTCTTCCATCAAGGCCGATCCGGAGCTCACCGCCACCAGGGCTTTAGCCAACTTGCTATTTTTATTTTCTAACTCACCGGTATTCTTTCTCTCAATGATGATCTGGCTCTTCAGCTGATCGTAACGGGCTTGCACTGGGGTGAGTCGTTCCAAGTCACCCAAGGCGGAGCGCTGCAGCGATGTCACTACAGCCCAGCCAACCCCTGTGGCTCCCACCAGGGCGCTAGCCAGCAGCAAGCCCCTGACCAGGCTGCTGCGGGGGTTGTTTGCTCCGGGCTCCTCTTCCCCCAGCCGGCCCCGCCGCTCCCGTAAGAGATCGAATGAATCTGCCGTCATCGCCGGCTCTTGCCCAGTTGAAGCCCAGAGAGCCGTATTCCCAGCGGATTGGCAAGGCCCGGTTGCTCCAGCAGTTTTACCGTCCCCTGGCCCAGCCAGTCCGCCAGGGGTGCCTCTTGACGCGCCAACAGATCGGGATCGCCATACAGCCACCAGCGGCTGGCTCGGCTCTGCCCAGTGCCAGCGGCTGGTGCTGGCGGCTGCCAATCCGACTGGGCATCCAGGGGCGGCTGGCGGTGTTGGTTCCAGAAGCGTCTACGCCGTTCCAGCTCGGCCGCTAGTTGCGGGTCGAGACCATGGCTATTGCGGTTGGCCGGCAGCTGCCAATCGGCCCGCGGCAGACCATCGTCCAGCAACCACAGCCGGCAGTGATCCGCCTGTAGTTCCAACAACCAGTGGTCCGTGTCGGGATCACACCCGGCCGGCTCCTGGGCGAGTAGCTCCAGCACCTTGTGCCACTCGGACACCTGGGCCGGTTCCAGCCGCTCCAGCTGCACCCCAGCCACGGCGAATACCTCGGCCCAGCCATCCACCACCCGCCTCGGTGCCGCCACCACCAAGCTGCGGGGTGGTAGTCCAGGCAGCACCCGCAGATCCAGATAGGCCTCCGCCAGCGAACAGGTGAGGTCGAGATCCGGATCGATCAGCCGCAGCGCATCACAGGGATCATCTGGCACCGCCTCCAGGGGCCACTGGATCAGCTTCCAGCGGCAAGCCCGCAGTGGAAGTGCCGCAATTACGCGCGCTCCGGCCAGGCCCTGATCGAGAAACAGATCGCCAATCAGATCGCCCAGCGCCTCCACCTGCCGGGGCTCCCCCTGCCGGCAGACGCCATCGGGCAGAGGCACCGTGATCGTCTCGCTGGCTTGGCGGCCCAGCGCCCTAAACCTCAGGCTGTGATCGTGGAGCTCGATGAGCACCTGGGGGGCCAACAGCTGACGGCTGAGACTGCGAAACTCCTGGCCGAGACCGCTGAGCCGCTGTCGAAACCGGCTCGAAAATTTAGCAAAGACCATTCTTTATGAACGATTGTTTATGTGCGATTATGTATCCCATGGAGTTGGCTATACTTATTCATTCCAGCCAGGGCAGATTGCTGCCTACTGCTTGGCCGATGCCAGCCAGTCCGTGGCGACTTAGCTGATCGCCGAGGCCTTCCAAGATCAGGGGCACCAGTTCCGGTCCTTCGTAGACCCAACCGGTATACAGCTGAATCAGGCAGGCGCCGGCGGCAATGCGCTCCCAGGCCACCTGGGCCGAATCGATGCCACCCACGCCGATCAGCGGTAGGGCTGGCCCCGCCGTCGCCCGCAGGCGACGCAGCACCTCCAGGGCGCGACGGCGAATCGGCACGCCGCTGAGGCCACCGGCCTCGTCAGCCAGGTTGCGACCGGTCTGGGTTAGCCGCCGCTGCTCAAGACCAAGCCGGTCCAGGCTGGTATTCACGGCGATTACCCCGGCCAGACCCTCCTGGTAGGCCATGCGGGCAATGGCATCGATGGCATCGTCCTCCAAATCGGGAGCCACCTTCACCAGCAGCGGCGGACAGCCTGGGGTGCGTCGCAAACGCTCCACCAAACGCCGCAAATTACCCTCTTCCTGCAGCTCCCGCAGGCCCGGCGTGTTCGGAGAACTGACGTTCACCACCGCATAGTCGGCCAGGGGAGCCAGCAGCTCCAGGGAGGAGGCGTAGTCGTCGGGGGCCAGCTCTAACGGAGTCTGCTTCGATTTGCCGATGTTGATGCCGAGCACGGTCGGGCGCTGGCCCGCCGCTGGCAGGCCCTGGCGCTCCAGCAGGCGCCTGGCCGCCTGGGCGCCGACATTGTTGAAACCCATGCGGTTCAGCGCCGCCCGCTCCGCCGCCAGTCGGAATAGGCGGGGGCGGGGATTACCTGGCTGACCATGCCAGGTGATTGTGCCCAATTCGGCGAACCCGAAGCCGAACTGATGCCAGATGCCAGCGGCAACGCCATTTTTGTCAAAGCCCGCCGCCAGGCCCACCGGGTTGCTGAAACGACAGCCAAACAAGCTCTGCTCCAAGCGTGGATCGGGGCGCTTTAGTTCGGCCCCCAGGCCGTCCAGGGCACCGCGAATCAAGGGCCAATGCCGCCGCAGCGAGGCCTGGCCCAGGGCCTGCAGGCTGAGCTGACTCAACTGCTCGGCATCGGCGCCCTCGTCGCTGGCCAGCATCGGGCCCACAAATTGGCGATAGAGGGCCCCGGTGGCTGTCCTGGTCCGGGCTCTGGCCTCACCGGGGTCGGCGCTGTCGTTGAGATCAGTTGCCATGCCCGCCGCCTACCCCCTTTGGGGCTATCTTCCCGCGTCGCGTCGCAGCCGCCAGCGGCCGCCTTCCACCGGTTCGATCAGCCAATCCCGCCAGGGCCAGGCTTCGCTGCGTTGCTCCAACTGCCGCAGCGGTTGCTCCACCAGCTGGGCCAACTCCACCAGGCTGAGGGCAAAGCCGCCGGCCGCCAGACGGTCGGCCAGCTCCAACCGACTGAGCAGCTGCTGCAGCGCCACTGGCGCTGGACCGGCCCCAGCCCCGGCCCCGGCGCCGGCCCCTTCCCCGGGCAGATCCAGTTCCAGGCGGGCATGCTCCAGCCGCTCACCGGCCACCAGTTGCGGTATGCGCCCCTTGGAGAAAGCCACGGCGATGGCGTCGCAGCGCTCGTTGTCTGGATCGCCGCTATGGCCCTTCACATAGGCCAGGGGCACGTGGGCCAGCCGGGCCCTATCCAGCTTTTCCCACAGGTCGCGGTTGAGTACCGCGCCACCGGAAGCGGTGCGCCAGCCCTTGCGCTTCCAGCCCGGCAGCCACTTGCTGAGGCCATCGATCACGTAGCGGCTGTCGGTGCGAATGCTCAGATCCCGGTGGCAGGGCAGCTGGGCCAATGCCTCCAGCAGCGCCAGGGTGGCGGTGAGCTCCATGCGGTTGTTG
>DGYA01000133.1:14426-15287 GCA_002396505.1 Cyanobacteria bacterium UBA5018
CTGCAGGCGCCATCACAGGCCGCAGCCACCACCAAGACCGGCTCAATCACCACTCGACAAATTCGAAAAGTTCGCTAACAAGCGCTCCAGACCTGTTATGTACACAGGCGCACGGCAGCGGCAGGCATGCAACGAACCTACCTCCCCTGGCCTGGCTGGGGCCTGATCAGGGGCTTGGGCCTGCTGGGGGCCAGCGGCCTGGCCCTATGGCCCCTGACCTGTGGAGCAGGCGTATTTGGCAGCCAACCCCTGGTGGAAGGCGCCACGGTGGCCCTGGCCCAGCCGCTGGATAGCAACCAATGGAAGCTGATCTTGGTGGAGCAGCTGCAACCGGGGGCCGCCAGTTGCTGGAGCCGCCAAAGCGATGGCAGCGTGCTGCTTGCCCCCCAGATCAGTGGAGTCCCGGCGAGCGGGTCTCAGGCGAGCGGGGTTCAGGTGGGTGGGGCTCAGGAGAGCGGGGCTCTTTTAACAAGCTCTGAGGCGGCGGCTGGGGATTCTCGCTGCAGTCGCTTGCAATCCAGCAGTGGCTACTCGCTGCGGGCTGCCGATGGGGAATTACCCAGCCCCTGGCGACTGCGGATCGCCGCCGGCGCCGCCGGCTTGGAACTCCAGGCCCTGAATCCAAGCCTGAATAAACCGCTCACTGTGGCCCTGGCGCCGAGGCCGCCAGCCGCCGGCGAGGGCCTGGTCAGCTTCCAGCTGGAGCCGGGTTGGAGTTTCCAGGGCCGCACCTATGCCGGCCGGCGCCTGAGCCATGTCTATCTGGCTAGCGCCGAACCCCTGGCCCTGTTGCAGGCCCGTGCCCGCGGCGGCGGCATTCAATCGCTCGCTGGCCTGCCGCCGCCGCCACCGCCGCTGGAG
>DGYA01000004.1 GCA_002396505.1 Cyanobacteria bacterium UBA5018
GGGCGTGGAGCCGCGCATAAGTCCACCGCCTTGGTGGCAGCAGGCTGTGAAGCGCCAACCCACCCGATCGCTGAGGCACCCTCATGCGCAGCGTAGAAGGAATCTCCGCCGTTCACGGCGGGGAGGAAGTCAAGTTGCAGCCATAGGAGAAAAATCCTCCGTAGCCCATCAATAGACCACCGCCCAGAAAATGCAGCTGCTGGGCTCGCCGCAAGGGAGAGAGAGCAACGTCACCAGAGCGCCAGGCTCCGGCAGCCAGCGCTCCATAAATCACCGCCAAATCTACGATCACGGCTCCATTCCGCAGCCAGCTGAGCGGGCTGGTGAGCAGGGCGGAGCGTGCAGGTGCACCCCAAAAAACACTGCTGGCAGGATCCCAACCCAAGCCACGGGCGGCATGGGCGCCTGTCAATCCCAAACCCCAGAGCACCTTCCAGGGTTCGCCGCTGGCCAGCAGCAAAAGCAGCATGGCCGCAGCAAGCCACAGCACCGCAGGCAGCTGTTTTTGCCAGGCCCCCTGGCCGGCGAGGCTCCAACCGCAGAAGTAATTGAGGGCTAGCAACAACAGCAGCAGCAGGGCCAACTGCAACACCACCGCAGCCCAGAGCGGCAGGCTGTCGAGCAGCACAACTGCCGGCAATCCAGGGGGGGTGAGTTGTTCCAGCCCTGGTCGATGCAGGCTGCCGGCAAACACCCCCAACACCAAACCGGCCAAGGTGAGCGGAAAGCCGCTGCCTGGTTGCCCGGCGGAAGCCAGGGTGCCGCTGCCGCAACGACCGGCCAACTGCATGCCGATGCCAAACAAGAAGGCTCCAAGCAGCAGCGACCACCGCAGTGGCGCCCGGGAGAGTTGCAGGGTGAGGCCTAGGGGAGCCTGCAGGCTTAGCAGTAACGCAGTTCCCAGGATCAAGGCGACCAGCAGAGCCGCAATTGGATAAAAGGCCTCGGCATCCCGCTGGGTGATCAGCCGCTGAAAAGAGCCGCTAAACCCAAAGCGAAAGTGCACCAGCAACCAGCCGATACTGCAGCCCAGCAACCAAACCAGGCCTGAGCTGATATGGCCGTTGCCCCAGGCCAGGCCGGCGGCCAGAGCACCAACGATCCAGGCGAGTTTCTGGAAACTCACGTTTTTGCCTTCTCCTTGGCCTTGGGTTTGGCCTGGGGAGCCGACTCGCCGCCGTCACAGGCCAGCACCTGGCTGGTCAGTGCCGCATTAGCCCCCACCAGCCAGGTGAGCAGCAGCAGGGCTGCCAATCCGCCGGTTCGCATGGTTGCTCAGTTCTTGATGGGGGAGGAATCAGGTCCAGCCTGGGCTGGATTGCTGGTGGCGCTGTACTCGGTCCAGGAGCCTTCATATAGCCGCACATTTGGATAGCCCAGCACGTGCTTTAGCAAGACGTATTGCAGGCTGGATTCCCGGCCAGTACTGCAGGAGATGATCACCGTCTTGTCAGGGGTGACACCACGGCTTTCAAATAGCTTACGCAGGGCTTCTACCGACTTGATCTTATGGGGATTTTTGAGGGCTTCATCATCATTGTTAGCCTCGGTTACCGATTGCCAGGTGATGTTGATGGCCCCTGGGATGTGACCAGGGCGGATGAACAACTGATCCGTTCCCTCAAACAGCGCTTTCGGCCGCGGATCGACAATCACCACATTCGGCTTGCCCACCAGGGGTAGCAACTCCTGGAGGGGGATAGCCAGACCAGGAATACTGGTGGGCTTGAAATTACCGGGCTTGTAGCTGGGGAACACCTTGGTTACTTCAGCGCCAGAAGCCTTGTAAGCACTAAATCCGCCGTCGATGACGCCAACCTTGGGAACGCCGCTCTTCTCGAGGATGTAGGCCACAAGCGTGGCTCCCAGCACATTGTTGCCATCGGAGTAGACCAACACCTGATCTCGGTTGGAAATGCCGGCTTTGCTGAGCAGATTGGCCAGGTCCCCGGCTGGCCAGATCTGGAAAGGCAGTTTGCCATTGGGTCCGCGGAAGGCCTGCTCGGAAATGTGCACTGCTTTGGGGAGGTGGCCGCCGATGTAATCCAGGGGCGGCACTGGTCTCACATCAAGCACCTTCCACTGGCCGGATTGGGCCCCAGCCGCCGCATCGGCTGGGCTCACCAGCTGGATGCTTGTGGCGGCGGCGGCTGAATTGGTCGCAGTGATCGGTAGCAGGCCTGCCACGGCAAGCCCTGCTACTCCAGCTAGCAGGCGGCGGGTGAAGGCAAACATGCGGATTAAAACGGTTTCCCGGCTGAGATAGCGGGATTAACTTAAAGATTCCGCCTGCGGCCCGGAGTAGCTCGCGCCACATCCTTGAATTGCCCCGCAAAGGCCTGTGCTGAACTGCCGATGGGCAGCAAGCGCCAGAGCTGAACTGCCGATGGGCAGGCCCTCCCCCTTGCGCCGGGAAGCCAAAGCGACGGGAAGCCAAAAAACAATATTCCAAACATGGCAAAGTTAGTCAAATATATCAACAGCAACATCGCGATTCGCATCGCAGTCAGAGTTTCCTTGAGTCCCTACCAGAGGTGGTGGGGATATAGCTGCAGAGAGCCAGCTATTCCCCCACGCTGCTGATAATCACCGACAAACACTGCCGCTGATCACCGACAAGATAGGCAGCAAACAAATCCTAAATCCGGGCTCTCTCCTGTCCCGGCTTGGGCCCATGGATCATTTCAAGGCACTGGCGAGCTTGGGGTAAGTGATCGTTTCAGAGTTTGGCCGCCAGCCAATCCTGCAGGTCTTGGGGGCCGGTGAAATCGAGCAGCGCTTCGGCCAGGGCTTCCAACTTATCCACTGGTAAGGCTTGGATGCGGGCGGTGGTGGCGGCGCTGAGGCTGCCGCAGCGGCGCGTGAGCAGCCGGAGGGTCACCTTGGTTTCACCACGAGCTTCACCGAGAGCAATGCCCCGCTCTTCCGCCCAGCCAATCAGCTCCCGGTAGGCGCGGCTCTGGCTGAAATCCTCCAGGGTAATCCCTGTCATGGCAACGATCTCCGCTAACGACAACCCACTGAGCCGTGGCAACACGATAGCGGGGATCAGCTGGAGGATTTCCATCTCTTCCGCTCGGCCCAAGGCCCCCTGGCGCAGATCGGCGATCGCTGGGCGCAACTGCCGCTCCGGCACCACCAGGAGCGCCAACAACCGCTGCAGCCAGGGCCAGGTGGCCTGCACAGCTTGATCGGTGGCCAGGAGTTCGACCCACCGCACCCGCCGCTCCAGAA
>DGYA01000070.1:0-213 GCA_002396505.1 Cyanobacteria bacterium UBA5018
GAATTATGGGGCTCTCACTACTAAAGGCTTTATCGATTAGAGCAAGCTATTGCCATAATTGTCGCCTCACCAAAAGCACAATAATAAAAATGTAATGACCGAGTCCATGCTCTTCGGTTCTGCCGCAGACTTGCATCGTATACTGGTTCCAGATTCCCCAAACGAGACAGTTAAAATGCTGAAATTCGGGAATTGTGGGGAAATCAAGAACAT
>DGYA01000070.1:450-22069 GCA_002396505.1 Cyanobacteria bacterium UBA5018
GCTATATGATTTTCTCGAATTTTAATGGATTAATTCAAACCATTCCTTCACCACATTAAATCGATATTTGGCGATCCCCAGGCTCATCAAGAGGCGGATAAAAAGTTATATTTCTACCTCTAAACTTTACCACTACGGGGTTGCACTTCATACATTCTGTGCCGCTTCACGGTGCTCTCTTTTCGTTCTCATCCCCAGATTTTCTCGGTAATCGCAAAAGGTTCCCAAGCAATCACTAGCCACAATGTCAAAATTTAGGGCTAGCATTGGATCCGCGGCAAGCAGCTACCTGGGAATGTCCACTGCAATCGAGGGGGCACGCCTGTGGAGCTAACTGGGCTGCAGCGATCGGCACGCTGATAACAGCAGCACTCAAGTTGCTGCGGCTGGCCAGATTTAAGTCGATCCAATCCGGTATACAAGCGCTAATGCACTACATGATGGCGCTATTGGCGATGGTAGGGCGCCCACCAGAAGCCAAGGCTGGTCTCACCATTCTTAAACTAGACCTATCCTTAGACTTGTACTTGGTCCAAACTGAGACAGTCGCAACTTGATTTTCTGAGATTGGCAATCAGTGTTTCAGGTCAGGCGAAAATGAATTCAGCCCTCTTCGCCCCTGCAAACTGCAGCAGCGGACACAGCAACTCAGTCTCGCTAGTCTCAGATGCGACCCAGAGCGAGACTCATTATGAGTATAGAATGAGACAGTAGAGACTTTTTTTAGAGGAGATTCTGGCTGCGGTGGTCGACGTCTAGTGTCTTAACCAGCCAGCCAGGCAACGGGCCAAGAAAAATATATAATCCTAGATGGTCTATAAAGTTCACTGAATAGTTGCAAATCAAGTACCAACTCTCCATAGAAGTTATCCGAACAAGCCTGCTATTGCTAGGTAGTGCTTAGCTGGTATTTCGCGGAATATTTTATTCCTGCAAGTCAAGGTCGCCACTTGCCAGCAGTGGCTAATTGGAGCCATTCCAGGTGTTACCTAACTGCTCGCTTTCCCTAGAACCTGGCTTTTCCTAGAAACTGACCTTCCCTAGCCGCTCGCTTTTCCTAAGCCTGGTTTTCCCCCAGCCGCTGGCCTTTCCCTAAAACCTGGCCCCTTCCCTAACGCTTGCCTTCTCTAGACCTGGCCATCTCTAGCGGCTGGTGTTCTCTGGGAACTCGCCTTCCTTGGGGCTGGTGAAGACCAGGGCCTGGCTGCCCTGGCCAGCAGCTTGTCCAGAGTTGGACATCACTGGCTAAACCCTTTCTGCAACAGGCTTTTTCGTGCTGCGTACCTGCTGTAACCACAGGTACGCAAGCTCCATGGCCAACTCAAACAGTCCCCAGCCCTCCAGGCCTGGCCTGGCCACTGGTAACAAAAACAGGTAAGCCGAGCGGGTATTTGGTGATTATCCAGCTCTTGCCGCTGCACCGCTGACAGCAGAAATGTTGGCCCATAGGCGGAACAGGCCTTGGTGGCACTTGCCAGGCCGCCAGACAGATACCACCAAGGCAAAGCTGGCAACAATGGGCCGTCAACCCAGAAGCAGGCCGGCGACTCATGGGTCTTACATCAGACCCATCACTAGTCTCAACCCGTGACCAAGATGTGACCAATAGGACAGCTTTTGACCCCGCTGGGGTGGCGCCATTTAGCGGCGGATGCAACTAGACGGGACTTCATTTGCAGCGGATCAAGCTTGTTCCCAAGGGCATGGCCCCCTGAAGCGAAGCTCACCCTCGCCGTTTCCGCGGCCCTCACGGCTGACTGCCTCTGCCTAGGCCGCCGCTCAATCAGAGGCAGAGCTTGCCTGATTCCAACAACGGCAGCAGAGCCGGCAAAAATTGTGCCTCACAAGTCTCATTCGAGTCTTGCAATAGGTCTAGTAACGTGTCTCACATGAGACATCCGAGGCGTAGTGCTGGTCTCGCGATGAGTCTTAATCGATACTGATGAGATCCGGCTGCGGCCTGGTTGCTGGCTTTGGCATCTAGCGCAAGTGTCTTGCGCTGCTCCTGGGCGAGACAGGCTGGGCACCTGACTAGGTCAATTGAGCTGGCCAGGCATTGTTCCCCGCCTCCGGCGGCGACCAGGGATGGGGCGCAGCAA
Source organism: Cyanobacteria bacterium UBA5018 (assembly GCA_002396505.1). Classification (GTDB taxonomy): domain Bacteria; phylum Cyanobacteriota; class Cyanobacteriia; order PCC-6307; family Cyanobiaceae; genus UBA5018. Next base: position 2,550 of record DGYA01000070.1, read on the forward strand.
AAAAGTTGTATCGGTTGTCGCATAAGCAGCTCAGCAAGAGACCAGTTACCGGTCCAATCTGAGACGGGTGAGAATCTCATGCAGGCTTTTGGGGGGCTCTGAGCAACAGCCATTTCGGCGCCCTGTCTGCTGATTGCCATTGCTGCATCAAGGCTGCATTGACCCTGGCTCGGGTTTTTCAGAGCTTCCTCTGAGGGGCGCAGCTGGATTTGGTTTTTATGGCGGGATATTTATCTTTTGGGCTTAATGATTGAGGAAACCCCACCTCTGCTAAGGAAGCTCTGAACAACCTCAATTTATCCGCTCCAGCCAGCTAAAATCCATTACGACATCAGGGCTACATTGGGCATGGCTAGATTTTCAGGGCTTCCCTAAAGAAGTGCTGCAAGAAACCCCAGATAAAAAAAGCTGTCTTTACCAGAGAAGCATTGCGGTGCTTGGGTTTTCTCCTCTAACTTACCGGATCTGGAGGGGCGGTTTTTGCTGCCTAACTTGCCATGGCTGGAGAGGCAATTTTTGTGCTGATGCCCAGCAGTACCCAAGGGTTTTGCGGTTAACTGATAAAAAAACCCGAGGCAGACCAGGGTCTGACTCGGGTTTTGGCTGGATGGGCCAGTTTTAAGCAGCGATGAAGACGCTTGTGATCAGGTGGATGTCTGCATGCCCTGAATCAAATAGTCGAAATAGGGGGAAGCCAACTTGGCCAACTCTGTGTTCAGCAGCGCCAAGGAGGCATCCTTCATCGTGCGGATCGCTTCCACCATGCCGGGCATTGGCACGCCGAGGCTGTTGTACATCTCGCGAGCACCCACCAATCCAATCTCCTGAATCTGTTCAGTGCTACCAGCGAGAACTCCATAGGTCACCAGCCGCAGGTACCAGCTGTAGTCGCGCAGGCACTGGGCCCTTTGCTTCTGGCCATAGGCATTGCCGCCGGGTGCCACATAGTCGGGCCGGCGGGCAAATAGCTGCTTGGCGGCTTCATCGATAATTTTTTTCTCGTTCTCGGTGAGGATCCTCACCACCTGCAGGCGCTGACCGCCGCCACTAAGAAACTCCACCATCGAGCGGAGCTCACCCCCCGAGGGGTAACGGAGTTGATCATCCGCCTGGAGAATCAGATCCCGAACGACGCTCATCGCAGCGGCCACACGCTGGCCAGATCCTATCGAAGTCAAGGGGCCAGCTCGGGGCAATTGGCAAAGGTGTAACGCCCCTTTGCACGACCTAGCGTCAGCGAGCGTCTTGTGCAGCAGTCCAGCTGGCAGCCCAGTCATCATGGTCAATATCTCGGTTGGATTGCGCTGCGATCTGGTGATCACAGACCTCAGCCATGACGGCCAGGGCATTGGTCGCAGCGGCGATGCCGTGGTTTTCGTGCCCGGAGCCCTGCCTGGGGAACAGGTAAGGGTTCGACTAGTGCACCGGGCCCGGCGGCACTGGCTGGCCGAACTGGAGTTGGTGATAGAGGCCAGCGACCAGCGCTGTCGCCCCCCCTGCATCCTGGCCGACCGCTGCGGTGGCTGCAGCCTCCAGCAGCTCAGCCCAGGGGCCCAGGGCCAGTGGAAGAGCCAGGCCGTAGGCCAAGCCCTGGCGCGGATTGGCAAGCTGGATCACCCCCTGTTGCCGCTGTTGGAGGCGGCCAGTGGTCTCGGCTACCGCAATCGGGCGGTAATTCCCCTGGAGCGTCGCCCGGACGGCAGCCTGCGCTGCGGCTACTACCTGCGCGGCAGCCATCGGATCGTGAACATGAACCACTGTCCGGTGCTGGATCCCCGCCTTGATGCCCTGATCAAACCGCTCAAGGCCGACCTGGAGGCCAGCCCCTGGCCGGTCGATCGCCACGGCCAGTCCGCTGGTGGCCTGCGGCATCTGGCCCTGAGGATTGGGGCCCATAGCGGCGAGCTGCTAATCACTTTGATCAGCAGTCACGAGCGTTTGCCAGGCCTGGCCCAGCTGGCCCAGGGCTGGCTGGAACGCTGGCCCCAGCTGGTGGGCGTCTGCCTGAATCTGCAGCCCCTGCCCACCAATGTGCTGATGGGCCCGGTTACGCAGCTAATCGCCGGGCGTAGCTGGCTGCAGGAAAATTTTGCCGGCTTTCAGTTACAGATAGCCAGTGACACCTTTTTCCAGGTATTCACCGCCCAGGCTGAACGGGTGGTGCCCCTGTTGCTGCAGGCGCTGTTCGGGTTAACACCCGCCACGGTGATTGATGCCTATTGCGGCATCGGCACCTATAGCCTGCCCCTGGCCGCCAGTGGCTGGCAGGTGCTCGGCCTGGAATTGAATGCCAATGCCGTGGAGTTGGCTCAGCTGAATGCGGCCCGCAACGGCCTAGCAGAGCGCTGCCAGTTTTTGGCCGGCGATGTGGCCCAGCTGTTGGCTGCCCAGCTGCCCTCGGCCACAGCCCTATTTGTAGATCCGCCGCGACGGGGTCTCGATGCCAAGGTGGTAGCCACTATTTGCAATTGCCCTCCCCAGAGGCTGGCTTACCTCAGCTGTGATCCGGCCAGCTTGGCCCGCGATCTGGAGGCCCTGGTTAACAGCGGGCCCTACCGGCTGCTGTCGGTGCAACCGATCGACTTTTTCCCCCACACCAGCCACGTGGAGGTTTTCGCAGTGCTGGAAAGGCCCCCCAATACCAACAATTGATGACCGACTGGAAAAGCACCCCGCAAAACTGCCTGGGCGATCAACAGCGCAGCTGTACTCCAGGCTGTTGTTTCAGGCTGCTGAGGATCTTTTGATGGACCGGTTCAATCTCCTCGTCGGTGAGTGTACGTTTCGGATCGCGATAACGCAGTCGATAGGCCTGGCTGCACTGGCCCTCGGCCAGTTGGGCACCTCTGTAAAGGTCGATCAATTCGGCATGTTCCAGCAATGGTTTACCTGCCTTGGCGATTACCTTGATCATGCTGGCCGTGGAGGTGCCAGCCGGCACCACTAATGCCAGGTCCCGCTCCGAGGCGGGAACGGTGGCAAAGCTGGCGAATGCCGGTTGCCAGCGTTCCCGCCGGCTGGCCGCCGCGATCAAGGGGGCTAATTCGAGCTCAAATAAGTGGGTTGTTTCCGGTAGGTCGAGCTGCTCGGCGGCTTCGGGATGCAACTGGCCAAACCAACCGGCGGGGCGGCCCTCCAGCAATAGCTGAGCGGAGCGGCCGGGATGTAGCAATGGCGTACCGCTCAGCTGCGGCGGCTGGCTGAGCGGGCGATCTTCACTGGGTACGGCGAGGGCGCTGATGGCTTGCTGCAACAGGCCCCGGGCCTGGAAGTAGCTGGGCGGCTGGGGCTTGCCACTACTACTCCAGCGCTCGGCGCGCCGCTCGCCGCAGATCACCCCAGCCAACAGGGTGCGGCTGGCACCAGAGTCGGCCTCGCCAAACACATTGCCAATCTCAAAGCCCCAGAAGCCAGGGGCGCCAGCTCTCAAATTGCGGCGGGCGGCCGCTAGCAGCTCATCGGTGAGATTGTCCCGGAGATAGCCATAATCGGCCAGCAGTGGATTGGCCAGGGGAATACGCCCGGGTGCCGCAGCTACCAAGGACAAACTGCAACACTCCTGCAGCCCCGCCGCCGTAAGCGCCCGGCGCAGGCGCCGCTCCAGCTGCTGGGCGGGCTCCAGGCCCCCCGGCTCAATCGGATCGGGCAGATGGCAGGCGAACTGGTCGTAGCCCACCAGCCGCGCCACCTCCTCAATCAAATCCACCTCTCTTTGCAGGTCGATGGCCCGCGATGGCGGCACGGTTACCTGCCAGCCCTCTTCATTCTCGATTAACTTGCAGCCGATCGCCTCAAGGGTGGAGCGAATCCGTTCATCGGGCAGGTCGATGGCCTCGTCCTGCTCCAGCACCGGGCCCAGCAGGTTGTGCAGGGCATCGCGGCGCAGGTGCAATGGCTGTCTGGGCTCCTGCTCCCGGCTATGCAGCCAGCGACCCTCCACCAGGGCACCGGCCAGCTGCTGCAATAGTTCGGCGGCCCGATCGGCGGCGGCCAGGGTCACCTCGCCGGGCAAGCCCTTCTCAAAGCGGCTACTGGCTTCCGTACGCAAACCGACGCTATGGGCGGAACGGCGCACCGCCATGGCCGGAAAAACGGCCGCCTCCAGCCAGATCGTCTTGGTGCTGTCGCGCACGGCAGTGGCGTCACCGCCCATCAAACCAGCCAGGGCGATCGGCTTTTTGGCATAGGTAACCAGCAGGCTTTCGCCGCTGAGCTGCCGCTGCTCGCCATCGAGGCCCAGCAGCGTCTCGCCGGGTACAGCGTGGCGCAGGCCGATGGAGGCGATCTCGGCTTCGGCGCCGGCCAGGCTGGCCAGGCGGTCGAGGTCGTAGGCATGCAGTGGCTGGCCGGTTTCGAGCATCACCAGGTTGGTGATGTCCACCACGTTGTTAATCGGTCTGAGGCCGGCCTTTTCCAGCCGGCGCTGCAGCCAAGCCGGTGACGCCGCCACCTGGATGCCGCTGAGCTGGGTGATGCTGAAGATCCCCCCCTCATCCATCAAGCGCTGGGAGGCCGGATCGCTGGGCAGCGGTTGACTTGCGGCGGCGGCCTCCACCGCGGGCCAATTGGTGCGGCCGCCCACCAGGGCCGCCACCTCACGGGCAATGCCCTGCATCGAAAGGCCATCGGGGCGGTTGGCGGTGATCGCCAGCTCCAACACCTGGTCATCGAGGCCGAACAGGGGGCCCACGGGGCTGCCGACAGCCGGCACCGACTCCAGCAGGTCTTCCAGGATGGCGATGCCCTCGCCCTGGCTCGGCAGGCCGAGTTCGCCGAGGGAGCAGATCATGCCGCTGCTGGCAACCCCCCGCAGCTCGGTGGGTTTAATCGTAAGTTCCACCGCCGGCAGGGTGGCGCCCACCAGAGCTACCGGCACGTGGATGCCGGCACGCACATTGGCCGCCCCACAAACAATTTGCAGGGTTTGAGTCTGCAGGATTTGAGTCTGCGGCATTTGAGTCTGCAGGGTTTCAGGCTCGGCTACCACCACCTGGCAGACGCTCAGCTTGTCGGCATTGGGATGCGGTTCTCGGGACTGCACGTAGCCCACCACCACTCCGGCGGCGCGGGCGGCCAGGTTGTCGATGCCATCGACTTCAAAACCGGCGATCGACAGCCGCTCGGCCAGGCTGTCTATGGCAAAGGCCTCGGGCTCGGCGGAGACCAGCTCCTTCAGCCACTGGAGCGAGACCCGCATCAGTCCTTGGAATCATTCATCGGTGATCCTAGGCAGTGATCGGGGTGGGTAACCCCTAACAGGTAGGGTGGTTCGTTGTCACTTCGCATCGCTCAAGCGGCGCAACGTCCTTCATGGCTAAAAACAAGGGCGTCCGGCTCGTTATCACTCTCGAGTGCACCGAATGCCGGTCCAACCCCGCCAAGCGGTCTCCCGGTGTGTCCCGTTACACCACCGAGAAGAACCGCCGCAACACCACCGAACGGCTGGAGCTGAAGAAGTTCTGCCCCCACTGCAACAAGTCGACCGTTCACAAGGAAATCAAGTGAGCTTCCGCTCCTGATCGATCGGCTCGGCTCGTAGGCAATTTTTCTTTTCTCCACCGTTCCCCATGTCCAGTTCATTTTTCAAAAAGCGTCTATCTCCGATCAAACCCGGAGATCCGATCGACTACAAGGATGTCGATCTGCTCAAGAAGTTCATCACTGAGCGGGGCAAGATTCTTCCCCGCCGCCTCACCGGCCTTACCGCCAAGCAGCAACGGGATCTCACCAACGCTGTAAAGCGTGCCCGGATCGTGGCACTGCTGCCCTTCGTTAATCCCGAAGGCTGAGGTTCCCCTGGCTGCGGCCTCCTTCCATCCCGGTGACCTGGTCGGCATCGTTACCGACAAGGGTCAACAGTTAGCCCTGCTGGTCTCCCTGCAGGGCTCCAAAGCGCAGCTGTTGCCGGGTTGGCAGAGCGGCGCCAGCCGGCCGCGACCGCTCTCCCTGCCGCTCAGGCAAGTGGAGTTGATCGCCCGGCTACCCGACGGCAGCTCGCCCCCGGAAGCCCCGGGGCTAGCTCCTTGGCAGTTCACGGTGGAGCAGCTGCAGGCCGCCACGCCGCCCCGGGCGGATTTGGCGGCCGCCTGGCTGTTGTTAGCGGAAGACGACACCAGCCTGTCGCTGGACGATTGGCTGGGCCTGCAGCTCTGCCAGCCCAAACCCGTACAGCTGGCCGCCGCCTGGCTATGGCTCCAGAGCGAGCAGCTGCTGTTTCGCTGGCGCCAGCAGCAGGTGTCGGCGCGTCCGCTGCCAGAACTGCGGCGGTTGCGCCTGGAGCAACGGCGCCAGCGGCTGGTGTTGGAACACCAGCGCCTCTGGCACGAACAACTGAAACAGCGCCAGCCGCTGAACCTCGAACTGCTCAGCCCAGCCCAGCGCCAGGAGATAAATCTGCTGTTGACTTGGGCCTCGGGCGATGCCGAGCAGCCCCTGCCAGCAGAGTTGCGGCGAGGTTTACAGGTGGCTGGCTGCACCGCCGACACCGGGGCGATTCGCCATTTGTTGGTGGATCTGGGCCTGTGGGACCTGCATTGCCTGCCCTCGCTGCGAGACACCCGCTGGGAGCTGGGCTTCAGTGCCGAATTGGAGGCGGAATGCCAAAGGCTGCTGCAGGCCCATGGCCAGCCCCAGCCCGGCGATGAGCTGCGCCGCGATCTCTGCCACCAGCACCTGGTGACGATCGACGATGTCGATACCCGCGACATCGACGATGGCCTGGCCCTGGAGCAATCAGACGAGGGGCCGTTGCGCCTGTGGATTCATGTGGCCGATCCAGGCCGCCTGGTGGCCCCTGGCGATCCCCTCGATCTGGAGGCCAGGCGACGGGCTTCCAGCCTCTATTTGAGCCGCGGCAGCCTGCCGATGTTTCCGCTGGAGTTGGCCACGGGGCCCTTCAGCCTGGTGGCAGGCCAGCGCTGCCCCGCCTGGAGCATCTGGGTGGAGTTGGCCGCCGATGGGGCGATTGCCGCCAGTGGCGTGCTGCGCAGTTGGGTAAAGCCCGCCTACCGGCTCTCCTACGACGACGCCGATGAACTGATCGACCTGGCCCCGCCTGAGGAGCGCCAGATCAGCCAAATCCACCAGCTGCTGCTCAGCCGGCGCCAGTGGCGCCTGGCCAGGGGGGCGCTGCAATTCGACCAGCCAGAGGGCCGCATCCGCGAGATAGCTGGCGAACCCACCCTGGAGATCACCGAACCGAGCCCGTCCCGCTTGATGGTGGCCGAGGCGATGATCCTGGCCGGTGCGGTGGTGGCTGAGCTCGGCGAGGCCCAGGGCCTGGCCCTGCCCTATCGCTCCCAGTTGCCGGCGGAACTGCCGCCGGCCGCAGAGCTGGCGGCCTTACCCGAGGGCCCGGTTCGCCACGCCGCCATCCGCCGTTGCCTCAGCAGGGGCTTCAGCGGCACCAGCCCCAGCCCCCACTTCAGCCTGGCCCTCGATAGCTACGTGCAGGCCACCTCGCCGATTCGGCGCTATGGCGACCTGCTGGTGCAGCGTCAACTGGCCGCCCTGCTCTACGGCGGCGTTCCCCTCGATGCCGACCAGATGCAGCAATTGCTGCAGGAGCTGGAAAGCCCCCAGCGGCAGGTGGTTCAAATCAGCCGAGAAGACCAACGCCACTGGCAACAGGTGTGGTTCGAGCGCCATCGCGGCGAGCAGTGGCAGGGGCAATTTCTGCGCTGGTTGCGCCCCCAGGATGGACTGGGTTTGGTGCATGCCCCCGAGCTGGCCATGGACCTGGCGGCCGATTGCCCCAGCGGCAGCCAACCTGGCGATGAACTGCTGCTGCGGGTGCAGCTGGTGGATCCGCTGCGGGACCAGCTGCGGATGCGGGCCAGCGGCTAGCTGGGCTCCAGTAGCCGGCTGGCGCGAATCCAGGGCCCCCAGGGATTCAGGCAGCCGATCAAGGCGACGGTTCGGGGCAGCGCCTGGGCCTGGATCCAGCCCTCCAGACCTGGTTCGAGGGTGATTAGCGGCCAGCTGCCATCGCTACCCTCCAGCAGCCACCCCCCCTGGGGTGTCTGCAGCAGCGTGCCGCGAAATAGGCGTTCGCCCCGAGCGGCCGGCGCGGCGGTGGGATCGGCCGCTGCGCTGCCGGCCAGCTGACCCTGGCCATTGACCAGGGAGGCATCGGCCAGGGCCTGGAGCTGGCGTTGCCGCCACTGGGGGTGGTGCCATGGGGTGTCCCAGAGGGGCATGGGCCCCGCCGGGGCGATCGGATCCAGCACCAGGGCCCGCTGCAGCTGGCCTACGGGCAACTCTGCTGGCCCATGGCCCCGCTGCAGGCAGAGCGCCGCCGCCAGGCCCGCCGCCTGGCCCACATTCATCACCAGCGGTTGCAATCGCGTGGCCCCATTGGCGATGTGGCTAGTGGCGATCGCCTTGTCGGCCGCCAGCAGATTGCAGCAGTCGGCACTGACAAGAGCGCCGTAGGGAATGCAGAAGGGGGTGCCGGTCCAACGCCCTCCCCAGCGGCAACTCTTGGCCGCCAGCGGCCAGTCGGGGCCGGGGTAGTGGTGGTCGTTGGCGTAATTGCCCACGGCGATGGCGTCATTCAACCCCAAACGCAGGGGCGCCGGGGCGATGTGGGCGCCGGGGCCCATAGGCAGCAAATCCGCCTCCACCACCGTGCTCAGTCCCACCAGCCGACGACCCTCGCGCCAGTAGGGCATCAGCGCCAGGGGCGAACTGCCGCCCAGGGGCAGCGGTTGGCCCCGCTGGGCGGCCAGCTCTCGCTCGGGGGGATCAGGAAACACCGCGGCCCGGCGCAACCAACCGCCACTGGCCTCTGCCAGGGCATCGGCGAAGGCCAGGGAATGCTCCTGCATCTGGCGATCGAGATCAGCTGCCGCCTGGGGATCTGGGCCGAAACCCCGCTCCAGGCCCCAGTGCCAGTCATTGCCATGCAGGGGCCAATTGAGCATCACCAGGCCGCCGGGCAGACGGCCATAGGTGAGCGTTCGCTCCAGCCCAAACCGCTCGCTGGCCAGGCGGAACGGCTCTGATAGCTCGCCAGCAGCCTCGGCGCTGGACTGGCCCGGCTGGCGATGGGGCGCATCGGCCGTGAACTGGCCGATCGCCACCCAGGTGGGCGATTGCAGCGGCTGCTGGCCAAAAAAAGGCTTGCTCAGCAGCTCAGCTCTGGGTGGAGCACTGGGTTCCTGCCATTGCTCGCGGGCTTCCCAACCGAGGCGATGCTGAACGCCATGGGCCAGCAAGTCGCCGCGATCACTGCCATCGATCACCAGCTGGGGCTCCAACCGCTGCGACTCAGCGGCCCTTTCGATCACCAGCGCGGTGATCCGATCGGCGCTTCTCTCCAGGGCTCGCAGGCTGCAACCAGGCCACCAGCTCAATAGCGGTAGCGCCTCCAGCCATTGGCGCAACAGCCGTTCGGCGCTGGCGGGGCGGTAGCCAAAGCAGCTCACCCAGTTGTGGTCCAAACCTTGGGGTTCGCTGGCCTCCAGAGCGCGCAGGAAGGCACCCCACATGCCGCTCTGCCAGGGGCTCAGTTCGTTGCCATCCGGAGCGCAGACGCCTGCAGCACTAACCATGCCCCCCAGCCAGCCGCCTGGGGTGAGCAACAGGGTGCGCACCCCACTGCGGGCACATTGGACTGCGGCGCAGAGGCCGCCTATGCCGCCGCCCCACACCAGCACGGGCACCTGAATCACTGCGGAGGAGGCCTGGGGCAAGGTTTAGGCAATCTGGAAGGTAACAGGCTGGAATGGCCTGGATCGCTAAGCTCTGCCCATGGCCGAGGTCGCTTCGGCGGCGCAGACTGCCAGCGGCGGTCTGCCTGGAGTGCTCAGCCAGGAGAACCTCAGTTCCCCGATTCAGCCGGAAGAACTGCGTCAGCAGATGCGCTCAGCTCTGCTAGGGCGCTGGAAAACTCCCCAGCAGCAGCCTCAGCCCAGCTGTGCATCAAGCTGTCCACCATCCAGGCCATCCCAGTGGCCATCTGCTTGGCCATCCCAATGGCCATCCCCCGGGCCAACCCAGTGGCCCATAACCCGGCCATCTCGCTGGCCAGCCCAAAGACATTTGCCTTGGCCTAGGCCGGATGGTATTCACCCTCACCACGCCCCTCTACTACGTCAACGATCGCGCCCACCTCGGCAGCGCTTACACCACCCTGGCCTGTGACGCGATCGCCCGCCAGCGGCGGCTCTGCGGCGAATCGGTGCTGTTCATCACCGGCTGCGACGAGCATGGCCAGAAGATTCAACGCACGGCGGAGGCAGCCGGTCTCTCCCCCCAGGCCCATTGCGATGCCATCAGCGAAGGCTATCGCCAGCTATGGCAGAGCTGGCAGATAAGCAACGACCGCTTCATTCGCACCACCGATCCGCGTCATCGCAGCATTGTTGAACAGTTTTTTGCGCGGGTTGAGGCGAATGGAGATGTGATTGAAGGCAGGCAGCAGGGCTGGTACTGCGTGGCCTGCGAGGAATTCAAAGATGATCCCCACGAGGCTCAAGATCCTGAATGCCCCCTGCATCGCCGGCCGCTGGAGTGGCGCGATGAGCTCAATTTATTTTTTAAATTGTCGCGCTATCAGCAACAAATTGAGCAACTTATACGCCAAGATGGATTCATCCAGCCTCAGAATCGTCGTCGCGAGGTGGAAAATTTCGTGGCCCAGGGCCTGCGAGATTTCTCGATTTCCCGGGTGAATTTACCCTGGGGAATTGGCGTGCCAGGCCATAGCGGCCATACCTTTTATGTGTGGTTTGACGCCCTGCTGGGCTACCTCACCGCCCTGCTGGAGCCAGGCGATGAACCGGATCTGCAACTGGTGAGCGAGCGCGGCTGGCCCGCCAGTTTGCATGTGATCGGCAAGGACATCCTGCGCTTTCACGCCGTCTACTGGCCGGCGATGCTGCTCTCCGCCGGCCTACCCTTGCCCAAGCGGGTATTTGGCCATGGCTTTCTCACCCGGGAAGGCCAGAAGATGGGCAAGTCGATCGGCAATGTGCTCGACCCCCAGCAGCTGCTTGATAAATGTGGTCGCGATGCAGTGCGTTGGTATCTGCTCAGGGATATTCCCTTCGGGGACGACGGCGACTTCCAACAGCAGCGCTTCACCGATCTGGTCAACAACGACTTGGCAAATACAATCGGCAACCTGCTAAACCGCACCAGTTCGATGGCCCGGCGCTGGTTCGACGATGCCGTGCCGCCAGCCGGTGGGGCCGAGGCCAGCTCCCACCCCCTGGCGGCGGCGGCGCTACAGGCCCAGGGGCTGTCGGAGCAGGCCTGGGAGCGGCTGGATTTGCGGGCCGCCGCCGAGGCTGCCCTGCAGCTGGCGATCACCGCCAACGGTTTTCTCAACGACCAGGCCCCCTGGAAGTTGATCAAGCAGGAAGACCAGCAAGCCCAGGTGGCGGCGGATCTCTATGCGGTGCTGGAAGCGGCCAGGCAGGTGGCGGTGCTGCTGGCACCGCTGGTGCCCGAACTGTCCGCCCGCATGCTGGCTCAGCTGTCCCAGGTTGGCGAACCTTGCTGGCCTGCTGCCCTGCGCTGGGGGCTGTTGCAACCCGGTCTCGGCCTACCCGAGCCCCAGCCGGTGATGGCCAGGCTTGAGCTCGATGCTCCCCTCTAGGCGTCGCTGGGCTGAGGGGCTGGGGCCAGCAAGGCTGGGGTCAGCAGGGCCGGCCATATGCGCTCTTGTTGCCTTCGGGGTGATCGGCCTCGCCCTGGGTGGCTGCAACAGCAGGCCAGCGCCGGAGGAGACGGTGCAGCCCTTTGTGTTCAAAGCGCTGAATCTGCGCCAGCAGGATGGCCTGGGCCGGCCGGCCTGGCAGATCACCAGCCCGGAAGCCCGCTATGACAGCAGTCGTCGCGTCGCCCAGGCCCGCCAGATCAGCGGCACCATCTACGCGGCCGGCAAGCCGCTGTATCGACTCACGGCCAGCAGTGGCATCGTGCTCAATGACGGGGAGCTAATCCAGCTAGAGGGGATAGCCCGCTTGGTTCGCCTTGGCCCCCGGCCCCTGGAGCTGGAAACCCGTCGGCTGCGCTGGTTTCCCCGTAAGCAGCGCATGGAACTAGACCTGCGCCCGCGGGCCAGCCAGGCAGAGCTGCAGCTCAGTGCCGATCAAGCTCTGATCCTGCTCGATCAAGACAAGGTCGAATTGCGGGGCAACCCCCTGCTGCTGCTGCGTCCCGAGCCCAAGCAACCCCAATCGGCTCGCTTGGAACTACGGGTGGCCAAGGCCGACTGGTGGCTGAACAGCGGCGAACTACAGGCGCCAGGCCCCGTGCGCGCCCAGCGGCGGCTGGCGGCCGCTCAACCGCCCCAGACGCTCACCTCGCCCCTGTTGCAGGGCAACACCCTGAGGCAGCAGCTGGTCTTAGCGGCTCCGGTGCGCTTCCTAGACCCCCAGCACAAAGCCGAGCTGCTGGCTGGCGAAACTGAAATCGACCTGCGGCGCCAGCTGGTCCATTCCAGCCGTCCCTTCCAGGGCCGAGTGAACCAATTACAGCTGGCCGGCGAGAGTTTCGAGCTGCGCAACGACCAGACCCTGGCGGTGATCGACAAGGGCTGTGATTTGCGCCAGCCCGGCGAACAGCTGCGCTCCCAGCGCTGTCAATGGAATTGGACCACCCAGGCGATCGAGGCCAGCGGCCAGGTGAGCCTCAGCCGGCGGGCCAATAACCAACTGACCAGGGCTGAACAGCTGAAGGGTCAGCTCGGCGCCGATGGTTTGGCGGTGTTCACCAGTCCTGCCAGCAGGGTGCACACCCAGCTGCAGCTGCCCCCCTCCGGCGCCAAGCCGGTTAAGCGGCAGGCCGCCAAGCCAGTAATCGAGCTCTGAGCCTCTGGGCCCAGCCCTCCAGCCAGAGCAGATCACTGCGGCTGAAGCAACGGGCTGACCAGCCGCCCACCACCAGCCAGCCCTCCTGGCCCAGGGGGTGAACCACCACCGCCGGCAATCCCGCCAGTAAGCCATCAAACTCGGCGCGGGCCGGATAGAGGCTCAGATCCACCAGCGAGATGGTTTTGCCACTGGCCCGGGCCCGCTGGCAGAGGGCCCCTGGCGCAAAGGACCCCTCGGCCAACAGGCCGCGGCGCAGCAGCTGCTGGTCGTGCCAGATCACCACCAGGCAGGCGGCGGCGGTGGCGGTGAGCAGCAACTGACTACCCCAACCCAGTTCTTCCGCCAGTTCAGGCGGCAGGTCGGGCTGCAACTCCAGGCCCTCGCGCCCCTCCAGGGCCACCCGGGCAGCGGCCTCTGGCACCGCCCGGGTCCAGAGGGCAGCCACCAGCATCAGGGCCACCGCCAGGAATCCGGCGAGCACACTGGCTCTTTCCAGGGGCGGCTCCAGTCGGGGTGCCGTGAACTGGTTCACCACCACCAGCAGCAGGGCGCCAATGCCCACCCCCAGTGCCAGCCGAGCTGGCCAAGGCATATCCACAGGCGACAGGGCCGCGTTCAGGCGGCAAACTAGAGCCACCTAAGGGGTGGGCTGTTGATTTCTCCTGTCCGTAAACCAGCGGCCAAACCCTCGGCTTTGCCGGTCTCATTGACTTTGCCGGTCTCATTGGCTTTGCCGGCCCAACAGGCTGGGTCAAGAAAAATTGGTGCTATTGGGAAAATGGCTGTTACCGGGAAATTGCTCGAGCTCTGCAAGGCTTTGCAGCCCGCCAGGCTGCTGCTAATGGCCCTGGCGATCGGGCTGCTGCTGGCAACTGCTACGCCGGTATGGGCGCTCTCCGCCCAGAGCTACCCCTCCGCTCCGCCCAGCGAACGGCTGCTGGATGCCAGTGGCTTATTCAGCCGGGCGGCGGCAGCAGAGGTGGAGCAAGCCCTGGAGGCGCTCAGCAAAGACGATGTGGATGCCCACATGGTCACCGTGGAGCGGCTTGATTACGGCCTCAGCCTGGGCCAACTGGGCAACCAACTGCTGGATCGTTGGGCCGAGAGCGGTGGCAATCCCAGGCAACTGCTGTTCCTCTACGACCTGCAGACCAAGTCGGCCGAGGTTTTGGCCTCAGCACCTCTGGCCGATACCCTCGAAGCACCCCTGTTGCGCAGCACCGGGCGCGCCACCATGGGCCAACCCCTGCGCCAGGGGGCCCGTTATCGCCAAGCCAGTCTGGATGGGATCGCCAGGCTGCAGACGGTGCTGGAGGGGGGTGCAGATCCCGGCGAACCGGCCACGGCGGAGCTGGTGCAATTGCCCACCACGGTGCCAACCCATGAACAAACCCAGTCCAGCAATGCCCGCACCTGGGTGATTGTGCTATTGGCTGTAGGCACGATCGTACCGATGCTCACCTGGTGGATCTTTTCGCGCTGAGTATCTATGGCATTGACTAATTGGTTGGGCGCCTTTGGTCGTGCCCAGTCGCTGGATGTTTCCAATGACATTGACCGCGGCTATGAATCCGCCCTGGTGATCCAAAGCATTGAGCTGGAGCACTACAACGACCGGCCGGTGAGACCTGAGCTGGAGTTGAGCATTCCCCGCTCGGCCCAGGCTCGACTGCTACGGAGGTTCCGCACGGCCCTTAATTTATGCCGCCAGGCCCTCGATAACGTTGAATCGCATCGCGCTGAGCTGACGGGCCAGGAATTGCGTCAAGTGCAACTGATTGAGGGTGTGTTAAGTCGCTACGACAGCAACCGGCGACCGCTGCCAACGATCAGCCGCACACCAGAGATGTTGCCCCGCAGTTTGCTTGGCGTGGTGGACCAGATGCGACGGCAGCTGGATCCGGCCGCCGAGGCCAATGTGGTGGCCGGTTTTCGCCGCCGCCGCGACTCCACCCTGGTGTCCCTGCGAATTCTGCTGCTGCTGATCCTGGTGCCGGTGCTGGTGCAGCAGATCAGCCGCACCTACCTGGTGTCGCCGCTGGTAGACAATTTCGCGATGGAAAGCCCCCTGCTTTCCTACGCAAAACCGCACCTGCAGGAAAAGGCAATTGAGAAATTAAAAGAATATAAATCTGAACTCGAATTCGATGCCCTGCTGAAGGGGGAAGCACCTCCCTCCAGGGAGGAGATGCAAGCGCAGCTCAGCGAGCGCGCCAAGGAATTGAATGAAGAGGCCGATCAGGAAAGCACCCATGCGATCAAAAATGTTCTTGCCGATATCGGCGGCCTCCTGGGTTTTACCTTGGTTTGCGTTTTTGGCCAGCGCGATCTGCAGGTATTGAGGGGCTTTCTCGACGAATTAGTCTATGGCTTAAGTGATAGCGCCAAGGCCTTTTCAATTATTCTATTTACCGATATATTCGTTGGATTCCATAGCCCGGAGGGCTGGACTGTTTTACTGGATGGCGTGGCTCATCACCTGGGTATTCCCGCCCGGGAAAATTTTATAATGTTATTTATCGCCACCTTCCCGGTGGTGCTGGCCACGATATTTAAATACTGGATCTTCCGTTACCTCAACCGGGTCTCGCCATCTTCTGTGGCAACCCTGCGCAATATGAACGGTGGCGGCTGAGGCGCCCCCCCAGCCGGGCTCCCTCACCCTGGTGCTGGGGGCCGCCCGCAGTGGCAAGAGTCGTTGGGCGGAGCATCTGGCCAGCTGCAGCCGCTTGGCGGTTACCTACCTGGCCACCGCCAGCCCCAGGCCCGACGATCCGCTTTGGCAGGCCAGGCTGCAGCTGCATCGCCAGAGGCGACCCGCCCATTGGGATTGTCTGGAGATAGCTGAGCCCGAGCGGTTGCCTGGCTGTCTTGAGAGACTGGCCGCCAGCCAACTGGCCCTGGTGGATTCCCTGGGTTCCTGGGTGGCCGCGGGCCTTGATCTAGAGGCCGACGCCTGGCTGCAACTCTGTGATCAGCTGGAGACTGGCTTGATCGGCAGCGAGGCCGCCGTGGTGCTGGTCAGTGAGCAGACCGGTTGGGGGTTGGTGCCACCTACGGCCATTGGCGGGCTGTTTCGGGATCGCCTGGGGGCCCTGGAGCGCCGCCTGGTGGCGATCAGCAGTGGCTGCTGGCTAGTGGTGGCGGGAAGGGCCCTCAACCTGCTGGCCCAAAGCCAGGCCGTACCCAGCGACTGAGAGCATCTAGGCCAGCAGTCGCTTTTTTGGCGCCGACAGCATGCCCAGGGTCGTCCTGTTTCAACCCCAAATTCCGCCCAATACCGGCAACGTGGCCCGCACCTGTGCGGCTACGGACACGGAGCTGCACCTGGTGGAGCCCCTGGGTTTTGCCATCGACGACCGACAGCTGCGGCGGGCAGGTCTCGATTACTGGCCCCTGGTGCGCCTGCGACGCCACCAGGACTGGGATCAGTTCCGCAGTCATCAATTGGGCCATAACGGCCGCCTGGTTGCCCTCAGCCGCCATGCCTCCAGCAGCTACCTGGACTTTGATTTTGCCGCTGATGACTGGCTGCTGTTTGGCCGCGAGAGCGATGGTCTGCCGGCGGCGGTCCAGGCCAGTGCCGATGCCTGCCTGCACATCCCGATGCTGCGTCATAGCGGCTCGGATGGGGGTGGAGATGAGGCTGGGGTGCGCAGCCTCAACCTGTCGGTTTCGGTGGGGATCGTGCTGTTCGAGGCCCTGCGCCAGCTGGGTGGACTTGACAATCGGTTTCTTTAGCTGCTCAGGGATGGACAGGGGGGCAACTGATGCTGTAACGAGCTGCACTTGTGCTTTTTGGTTCAGTCCGCTACGGTCTGGCCGCTTGGCAATGTCGGCTTCTCCTTGGGCCTCTCTACGATGGGAAACTGTGCATGAAGCCCTGGCTTACGATCCTGCGGTTGAGCCTCTGCCTGCCGGCGGCCTTACCCCTGGCCGTGGCTGCCCTGGTGCCCGACAGTCAGCAGTCGGCTGCCCCGCTGGAACCGCTGCTGGCAGCTCTGCCTGCCACAAGCGCCGATCGGGTTTGGGTGAAGGTGCGCAGCGGCATCAGCAACGAGGATCTCGCTAACCGACTGGCGATCCAAGAGGAGCGACTGGCGGAGCTAAACGATGTGAATGAGGATCACCGCTACGCCAGTGGTGAATGGCTGGTGCTCCCCAGCCAGAGCTTGCGCAGCGCCAAGCAACTGGCTTCTCTGGACACCACTGAGCTGAGGCGCTCGCCCCCCCTGGAAAAACCACCTGCGCTGCAGGAGCCTGCGGCAGTTGTCAGCTTTGGCGACACGGTGGTCAAAATTGCCCAGCGCTACGGCCTCAGCCTCGGCGAGCTGCTGCGACTGAACCCAGGCCTGGAGACCGCACAATTGGTGGTGGGTAGCCCGATCAGGTTGGCCCAGTCGGCCCCCATGCGTCCCCAGCTGGTGCTCGGCCTCAAGCCCGCAGCCAGTGGTGGCTTGAGCTGGCCAGAGTTACCGAGCTTCGGGGAGTCAGACCGGCAGCCCCCTAACCAGGACCTCACCAACGGCGGCTGGATCTGGCCCACCCGGGGCATGTTCACCTCAGGCTACGGCTGGCGCTGGGGGCGCATGCACAAGGGCATCGATGTGGCCAACAATGTGGGCACGCCGGTGGTGGCCTCCAAGGCCGGCCGCGTCGTCTTTGCCGGCTGGCACGATGGCGGTTATGGCTACCTGGTGACGATCGCCCACGCCGATGGCAGTCGCTCCCTCTATGGCCACAACAGCAGCCTGCTGGTGCGGGAAGGCCAGGAGGTGGATCAGGGCCAGACCATTTCACAAATGGGCAGCACCGGTCGGAGCACCGGACCCCACCTGCACTTCGAAATCCACCCGGCCGGCAGCGGCGCGATGAACCCCTTGGCATTCCTGCCGCCCCGCGCCTGATAAAGTATGCGGAGCTCGGCTCGGTAGCTCAGCTGGTTAGAGCGTGGGATTCATAACCCCAAGGTCGGGAGTTCAAGTCTCCCCCGAGCCATGTTGTAAGCCTCGCTTTTGCGAGGTTTTTTTATGCCGGCGCTTTTATTATGCCGGCGCTTTTATATGAAATTGCATGCAGAAAGCCAGGTAAGCCCTGGAAAACCGCCTAAGTGCCCGGTTTAACCCCTGGTGGTTCAACCCTGGCCAGTTCAAACTCTCAGCCATTCATCTCAGCCCAGCGCCTCCGCCTGGCCTGTCGCAGACCTGCCGACCAGCTAAGGCTGAGCCAGGGACAGCTGCCTGAATGCTCTCGGCAACCGGGTTGCGAGCAGCGGGGACCTGAGCAGCGGGGATCTGAGCAGCGGCGGCTAGTTCAGAATTGACACTGTCTGAACAGACACCGCTGCCCAGCGGAAAGCCAGGAGAGCGCACCATGGCCCTAGATCAGCTGAAGGCCTTTCTGGCCAGGATGCAGGACGACCTGGCCCTGCGGCAATCGGTTTTGGCGGCGGCCACCGCCGACGATGTGGCCAAAATCGGCGCCAACAGTGGATATTCCTTCTCCGGCGACGAGCTGCTGCGGCTCTCGGGCCAGAAGGTGGGCCGAGTCACCGTAACTAAGCAAGACATCCCAGGCGAATACAACTGACCAGACGCCTACAACCAAAGCCTGTCCAGGGGCTCAGCGCGGCCTGGCATAGGCCCCATAGGGTCTGCGTTCTTTGGCCGCTGCGATCGCCGCATCGAAGCCTGCCTCAAAGCGGGCCGCCAAAACCGCATCGGCGCGGGTAAGGCCATCCACCTTGTGGGTGTAGATAACCGCCCCGGCGTGACCCCAGCCGAGGCTGAATTCGGCATGATGTCCCTGCTCTTCGCAGATTGCAGCGGCGACGTTGACCCAGGCCAGGGCCTGTTGAAAGTCGGGAAATTTCCAGCTCTTTTGCAAGTGATGGCCCTCCACCAGCTGCCAGCCGGGCAACTGGGGCAGCAGATCTGACAACTCAGCCTGGCTGAGCTTTGGTGCACCCTGGCTACAGGGGATGCAGGCTTCCTGGTGGAGGGCCATGGCAGCTCGGGACAGGTCAGAGCTCAATCATGGCCGCTGCTCGGCAGCCATGGCCGCTGCTCGGCAGGGAGGGCGCGGGTGTGGCCACGAAAAGCTTGCAAATGGCGCTTCAGCACTGGCCTGGCCAGCCCTGCAGAGGCGCAGCAACTGCAGATCGGCAGCAGAGCAATGGTCAGGGCTTAAGCATTAATACTCACCAGCCCGCCCAAGGCTACTTAACTGGAGTTAGTTCCGTTAAGTGCCATGACCATTAAGTGCGGTGACTTGATCAGCCTCAGCCAGAAACCCGGCGGCAGCTACCAAGTGGTGAATATCGATGAGTTTTCTGACTGTGTCTGGGTGCGGCGCTGGCCCTTGGCCAACCACCGCTCACCAACTTTTGCTGTACCCAGCAATGAGCTAAGGCCTGAGCGTTTGGAGACCGTCTAATGATTCCACCAAATACAGCCGTGCTAAGCCGCCTGCTACGCTCCGCCAAGTTTGCTGCCCTATTGGCATTTCTGATCGCCTCTGCGGCTGAGTGGTACAGGATTGAATTCGGGAATTCCTGACCAGAAATTATTTCGCAACGTCATAATTCAGGAAGACTCTGAAAAACGGCCTTAGTTAATCGAACTCACGCCGCCAGAAGCGCTTGGGGCAGCCAACCTGCCCCCTGATCAGTGGCTGTTCTGGGATACAAACCCCTTC
>DGYA01000070.1:22290-23814 GCA_002396505.1 Cyanobacteria bacterium UBA5018
CCGCCGTTCACGGCGGGGAGGAAGTAAACTACTTTTCAAGCCGCGGATTTGGATTCAGACCGGCCAAAAGCTGTTGACGACTCGGCAGCTTAAGTTCAGATGCGAGGCCAAATCTTGACAGCAGCACAATGAAACCATAGGTGGGATCGATCAGGTAGTGGATCCTGCCCTTGAACAGAGCTAAGCCTTGGCGACAGGAATAACTAAAAGCATGGTGGGTATTGTGCCAACCCTCACCGAGGGTTATGTGAGCAACAAAGGAATTATTTCTGCTATAATCACTTGTTTTAAATGGTCGCTCTCCCCATAGATGAGCAAAAGAATTAACCGTGGCTACGCCATGATAAAGGATAGTGGTGCTGAGGCAAAATGCTGCCAGCAACATCGTCCCACCTAGGAGGTAGGAGAGTAAACAGACAAACAAAAACGGCAAAAAATGTAGGCGATCTATAGCCTTCAGTACGGGGTCAGACTCCACATCAGCAGGTAGATTATTGGGGAAAAAAGCTGGTGACAAAAGCCAACCAGCCTGGGCAAGTACAAAGCCCCTCCAGCCACCGCCATTTATCCGAGGGGAGTGGGGATCACCAATGTGGTCAGATTGGCGATGGTGCTTAAGGTGGTGGGCCTTCCACCAACTCGGGCCCATCTGACCTGCGGAAGCTGCCAGTAAACAGCCAAGTCTGAGCAGAAAACGGGGGGCTCGATAGGAGCGGTGCACTAAAAGCCGGTGGTAAATTGCCGTGATGGCAAGCATGCGCAATAAGTACCAGCCAACCAACCAGGCCAGGCCAACCAAATTGATGCCAGTACTGATTAGCAGCAGTGAACAAGCATGGCTAGTAATTATCAAAACCGGACCAATTGCATAGCCTAAAGCCACCAATCTCCCATAGGATTTGGGTCTGCAATCCACTTTCATTATTGAATCCTCGATCACAGCAAGTGCCGGGAGAGGA
Source organism: Cyanobacteria bacterium UBA5018 (assembly GCA_002396505.1). GTDB lineage: Bacteria > Cyanobacteriota > Cyanobacteriia > PCC-6307 > Cyanobiaceae > UBA5018. The sequence continues at coordinate 23,250 of DGYA01000070.1, forward strand.
GCTGCTACAGTAAATGGTTTTACCGGGAGCTGGGTTTTGCTATTTACCGGCAGGAGCTGCCCAGATGGTGCTTCCTGGCACGGCTGATCAAGCATGGGTGAGTAAATAATTTCCATTGCCATTGTACTCTCCACCACAGCTGGAAAAAATTGCTCCAAGCATCAGAAGATAAAATCGCCAAATGCGGCGAAACTTGGCATAGTCCATACTATAATCTAAATCTCTAACCAGGTCCTGACTTTCGTCAAAACGATTAAGCCAAGTATCAAGAGTTTTGTAGTAATTATAGCCATTTATATACCAGCGCTTGACTGTCTTTAAATCTTTGTTGCAGCTGGGGATAGCGTCATGGTGCCAGTATCGGCCATGGGGGAAGATATATTTATGAGTGAAGCCAGATGACATATTGTTTGGAATTCTTACGGTTATAATGTGGATAAGTACCTTGCCGTTGCTTTTGAGCAAAGTTGAAAGTTTTTGAAATAGAGCGGTAATATTGCCCACATGGCAGAGAACACCAACTGAGATAATTTTATCGAATTTTTCGGAGAAGTTAACTTCATTA
>DGYA01000108.1:0-475 GCA_002396505.1 Cyanobacteria bacterium UBA5018
ATCTTAGCGCAGAATGAATTAAGAGATAAGTACCGCGGTACAGTATATCTGTTTGATGCTTTTTCGGAATTGTGCCCCTCATCCGCAAGTCGTTGCGTAAGCGCTGATGGCAAAGTTAGTTTTTTTAAAGACGTTGACCATATAAGTTCACATGGTGCACGCAAAATGAAAAAGTCATTCTTGTCAATGCTTCACCAAATTCTTGCACTTAATTATATTTAACTGCGGTTCATGTTGGCGAGTAATTGTATTTGCTGCTGCCAGTTCTTGCTGGTATCGCCGGCTGCCTCTGGATTCTTGCTGGGTCAATATTTAGTGGTTGTCCTTTGGATTCCCATTGCATCGTGTACTCGCGGAGGCTGGGCCATAAAAAAGGGAGGGCTAATGCCCTCCCTTGCTTGATTTCAAAAAAGCGACTCAGGTCGCTGATGTTCGGTTGAAATCAGTAGTCGAAGTCGCCGCCCATGCCGCCGCC
>DGYA01000108.1:622-3707 GCA_002396505.1 Cyanobacteria bacterium UBA5018
CCACCCATGCCGCCCATGCCACCGCCCATGCCGCCGCCGCCGGCGGGAGCACCGTCCTTCTTCTCGGGCATGTCAGCCACGATGCACTCGGTGGTGAGCACCATACCGGCGATCGAGGCAGCGTTCTGCAGGCCAGAACGGGTCACCTTGGCGGGGTCGACGATGCCGGCAGCCAGCATGTCCACGTATTCGCCGGTGGCGGCGTTGTAGCCCTCGTTGAAGGGCTTGCCCTTCACATGTTCAGCCACCACAGAACCGTTCACACCGGCATTCTCAGCAATGCGCTTGAGCGGTGCGGTGAGGGCGGAGGCCACGATGTGGGCGCCAATCAGCTCTTCGCCGGAGAGGTTGGCCGCAGCCCACTCTTCCAGGGCGGGAGCCAGGTGGGCGAGGGTGGTGCCACCGCCGGGGACGATGCCCTCCTCAACGGCCGCCTTGGTGGCGTTGATGGCATCTTCCAGGCGCAGCTTTTTGTCCTTCATCTCGGTTTCGGTGGCGGCACCCACCTTGACCACGGCCACGCCACCGCTCAGCTTGGCGAGGCGCTCCTGCAGCTTCTCCTTGTCGTAGGAGGAATCGGTTTCCTCCATCTGCTTGCGGATTTGCTCAACCCGGGCCTTCACCGCCAGCTCGTTGCCTTCGGCCACGATGGTGGTGCTGTCTTTGGTGATGGTGATGCGACGGGCGGTGCCCAGCATCTCCAGCTTGGTATTGTCCAGCTTCAGGCCGGCATCTTCGGTGATCAGCTGACCGTTGGTGAGCACGGCGATGTCTTCCAGCATGGCCTTGCGGCGATCGCCGAAGCCAGGGGCCTTCACGGCGGCCACGTTGAGCACACCGCGCAGGCGGTTCACCACCAGGGTGGCGAGGGCTTCTTTTTCGATGTCCTCGGCGATGATCAGCAGGGGCTTGCCGGTGCGGGCGATCTGCTCGAGCACGGGCACCAGATCTTGCACCAGACCGATCTTCTTATCGGTGAGCAGGATGTAGGGATCATCCAGCACCGCTTCCATCCGCTCGGTGTCGGTGGCGAAGTAGGGCGAGATGTAGCCCTTGTCAAAGCGCATGCCTTCGGTGACCTCCAGTTCGGTGGTCATCGATTTCCCTTCTTCCAGGGAGATCACGCCTTCCTTGCCAACTTTGTCCATGGCATCGGCGATCATGCGACCCACCTCTTCGTCGTTGCCGGCGGAGATGGTGCCCACCTGGGCGATCGCATTGCTGTCGCTGATCGGCTTGGCATGCTCTTCGATCTTCTTGACCAGAAAATCGGACGCCTTGTCGATGCCGCGCTTGAGGGTGATGGCGTTGGCGCCGGCGGCCACGTTGCGCAGGCCAGCCTTCACCATGGCGTGGGCCAACACGGTGGCGGTGGTGGTGCCGTCACCAGCAGCGTCGTTGGTTTTGGAAGCGGCCTGACGAATCAGGGCCACACCGGTGTTCTCGATGTGATCTTCCAGCTCGATCTCCTTGGCGATCGTGACGCCGTCGTTGACGATCTGGGGGGCGCCGAATTTCTTCTCCAGCACCACATTGCGGCCCTTGGGACCGAGGGTGACGGCTACGGCTTCGGCAAGAATATCGATGCCTTTTTCGAGGGCCCGACGGGCTTGCTCGTTATAAATAATGCGCTTGGCCATGGGAGGCGTACAGGCTGGGGGAGAGAGTCTTGAGTTGGCCCGAAGGCCTTATGAACTGGCCCGAAGGCCTTATGAACTGGCCAAAAGGCCTTGTGAATTGGCCAAAAGGCCTTGAATTTGAGGAGATGTGCTCAGCAGCGGTGGCTACTGGCGCCGATCGCCACAATCGAATCGCAGCAAGACGGCTAAATAATCAGCGGCCGGTCTCAGCGGCCCGGATCAAATGCCGGTCTCAGCTGACGGTCTCAGTGGCCGGTTTCAGCTGCTGGAATTAGCAGCCGAATTCAGCAGGTGATCTCAGCTGACGGGCTCAGCTGACGATCTCAGCTGACGATGGCGAGGATGTCCTTCTCGGAGATCAGCACGTACTCGTCGGTGCCGAGCTTGATGTCGGTGCCGGCGTACTTGCTGTAGAGCACCTTGTCGCCAATGCTCACTTCAGGGGCCTGGCGGGTGCCGTCTTCGCTGCGCTTGCCGGGGCCCACCTGCACCACCTCGCCAACTTGGGGCTTTTCCTTGGCGGTATCGGGCAGCAGGATGCCGCCAGCGGTCTTCTCTTCCGATTCGGAGACCTTGATGAAGATGCGGTCGCCCAGGGGCTTGACCGTGGAGACGCTAAGGGAAACAGCAGCCATGAATGGTTTGCGACAGCAAGGGCATGGCGCCAAAGACGCCACGGGAACTCGGCTGGGGTGCCGCCGCCGGGGCGGGCTAGCACTTGGGACCGATGAGTGCCAACCTATGGCTTGCCGGTGGTGCTTGGCCAGGGCAAATCTGTGCGGGTGACCGAACCGCCAGCCAGCTAGCCAGCTCCCCCGCCAGCTACTCAGTTCCCCGGCCAGCCATTGGGCCCCGACCGGGAAAGGCCGGTGATAGGGTTGCGCCGCTTCTGGCGGGGATGGTCCCGCTATTCGCCCCCCGCCTCTTCCTTACATATGGCTGCTGCAACTGCCACCGGCACCAAGGGCATCGTCCGGCAGGTGATCGGCCCCGTTCTCGACGTGGAGTTCCCGGCCGGCAAGCTGCCACGCATTTTTAACGCCCTGCGCATCGAGGCCAAAAACCCTGCAGGGCAAGACGTTGCCCTCACCGCCGAGGTGCAGCAGCTCCTGGGGGACCACCGGGTGCGGGCCGTAGCCATGAGCAGCACCGATGGTTTGGTGCGCGGCATGGAGGCCCTCGATACGGGTTCTCCCATCTGTGTTCCCGTGGGTGAGGCCACCCTGGGCCGCATCTTCAACGTGCTCGGTGAGCCCGTGGACGAGAAGGGGCCTGTGGCCTCCAGCCTCACCGCTTCTATCCACCGCGAGGCTCCCAAGCTCACCGAGCTGGAAACCAAGCCCAAGGTGTTCGAGACCGGCATCAAGGTGATCGACCTGCTGGCCCCCTATCGCCAGGGCGGCAAGGTGGGTCTGTTCGGTGGCGCTGGCGTGGGCAAGACCGTG
>DGYA01000108.1:3966-4342 GCA_002396505.1 Cyanobacteria bacterium UBA5018
TGGGTGAGCGCACCCGCGAGGGCAATGACCTCTACGAGGAATTCAAGGAATCCGGGGTGATCAACTCCGAAGACCTCTCCAAGTCGAAGGTGGCCCTCTGCTACGGCCAGATGAACGAGCCCCCCGGCGCTCGCATGCGCGTGGGCCTCTCCGCTCTCACCATGGCTGAGCACTTCCGCGATGTGAACAAGCAGGACGTGCTGCTGTTCGTTGACAACATCTTCCGCTTCGTGCAGGCGGGTTCTGAAGTGTCGGCTCTGCTGGGCCGCATGCCTTCCGCGGTGGGTTACCAGCCCACCCTCGGCACCGACGTGGGCATGCTGCAGGAGCGGATCACCTCCACCCTGGAAGGTTCGATCACCTCGATCCAGGCCGT
>DGYA01000108.1:4512-8703 GCA_002396505.1 Cyanobacteria bacterium UBA5018
ACCTCGATCCAGGCCGTCTACGTGCCTGCGGACGACCTCACCGACCCCGCTCCCGCCACCACCTTCGCCCACCTGGATGCCACCACGGTGCTCAACCGCGGTCTGGCCTCCAAGGGCATCTATCCGGCCGTGGATCCGCTGGATTCCACCAGCACCATGCTCCAGCCGGCCGTGGTGGGCGACGAGCACTACCGCACCGCCCGCAGCGTGCAGTCCACCCTGCAGCGCTATAAGGAACTCCAGGACATCATCGCGATTCTGGGCCTTGATGAACTCTCCGAGGATGACCGCCGTACGGTTGACCGCGCCCGCAAGATTGAGAAGTTCCTCTCTCAGCCCTTCTTTGTGGCTGAAATCTTCACCGGCATGTCCGGTAAGTATGTGAAGCTTGAGGAAACCATCAAGGGCTTCAACATGATCCTGGCTGGTGAACTCGACGATCTGCCGGAAGCCGCTTTCTACTTGGTCGGCAACATCGACGAAGTTAAGGCTAAGGCCGCCAAGATCCTTGCCGATTCCAAGGGTTGATCACCCATCATCTTGAGAGCTGAAAGTCATGAGTTTGACTCTGCGCGTTCTGGCACCTGATCAGAGCGTTTTCGATGGGGTTGCCGATGAGGTGATCCTGCCTAGTGCCTCAGGTCAGGTGGGTATCCTTCCCGGCCACGTGACCATGCTGGCGGCCCTGGAGGCTGGTGTGATGAGGTTGCGCGCCGCTGGCGAGTGGACCTCCATCGCCCTGCTCGGCGGTTTCGCCGAAGTGGAAGCCGATCAGGTGACAGTGCTGGTGAATGGAGCCGAACTCGGCTCCAAGATTGATCCCGCTACCGCCCAGGCCGAATTAGAAGCTGCCCAGCAAGCTGTCGCCGCTTTTGAAGGCAAGCCCAGCAGCAGCGAGAAGGTCAAAGCCGGCCAAGCCCTGTCTCGGGCCCGCGCCCGCGCCCAGGCCAGCAGCAGCCGCGGCTGATTTGATTTTGGGTCTGATTCAATTCTGGGGCTGAATTAAGCCCTGGGGCTGATTTGATCCTGAGGCTGAATCAAGCCCTAGAAATTAATTCATCTCTTTAGCCCCGGCATTGTCCGGGGTTTTTAATGTATTTTGTGGATCGCTTCTATCCCCTGGCCCCAGCCTGACCCGGGGTTCTTGACGCATCGCTCACCGCCAGGAGGCCCGCTCGCGCTCCAGTGCGGCATCGATCTGCTCCTGGTTGAGTCCCTCGGCAATGGGAATGGAGGCCTGGAGGACCAGCAGCTTGGCCAGCATTCGCCGGCCTGTCGGTGCGGTCTCATCGGCCGGCGTAATCGCTACGGTCACACGACCGATGGGGGTTCCAGCCGGCAGCTGCAGGGTCCGGTCCTCCTTGATTGGATCCATTCAGGTTAGGAGTAGATCCAGCGTCAGCAAGGCCTCTAGGGGCGGCGTTCACGCCGGGGAGGAAGTCAAGTGTATGAACCGACTAGCATCTACACACCAGCACCGGCCACGGAATCTCCGTGCGAACCGCCCATGCGCACCAATATCGTCATTGACGACGCGCTGATGCGACAGGCCATGCAGGCCTCCGGTGCCCGCAGCAAACGCGAGGCGGTGGAACTGGGTCTACGCACCTTGGTACGTCTGCAGCAGCAGGGGGAGATTCGCTCCTTCCGTGGCCAGCTGCACTGGGAGGGAGATCTGGAGGCCCAACGGCTCGACGCGGATCCGGAGACTGCCCCGGCAGCAGTTCAGGAACAACTGTGATCGTCGTTGACTCCTCGGTCTGGATCGATTTCTTCAATGGCGTCAGCACAGCGGAGGTGGAACGGCTCGATGGCCTGCTGGGAGTGACGCCTGTGGCGATAGGCGATCTGATCCTGGTGGAGGTGGTGCAGGGCTTCCGGCAGGAGAAGGACGTGGCCAACGCCCGCCAGCTATTCCGCTCCCTGGCACCGCTGTCGATGCTCGTCTCCCGCAATGCCTGGAAGGCAGCGGAGAACTACCGCGAGCTGCGGCGGCGCGGCATTACAGTCCGCAAGACGATCGACGGGATCATCGCCACCGCCTGCATTGAGGCCAACCTGCCGCTGCTATTCAGCGACAGGGATTTCCTGCCGTATGTGGAGCATCTGGGGCTGGAGGTGGCATGAGGCTGCAGCCCCGCTCCGCAGCGACAACCTCAGCCCAGGAACAATCCACAGCTCACCAAGAACCTCCTGGAGGTCATCCATTCCACACCCTCCCACCTGGAGAATCGCTGGCCAAAGCTCAACACCGGCAGGGCACCGGCGCGTGCGGCACGGGCCAGGATGAGCTGATCGGCCAGATCGCCCCCTTGGCGGAAGTGCTCCAGGGCATCGATCACCGCGTCGATGTCATCGACGACCACACCGCGGGTGCGCACCAGCCGCTCCAGCAGTTCGTAGCCGCGCAGCACCCAGGCCACCTCCGCCAGCACCACATCCGGGAGGTAGACGCCGCCGGAGGCGATCGCCTCCAGAAAGGCCCGCTCAGCGATGGGTGTTTGCTGGGGGTTATCGCCGATTAGCAGCCGGACGACGACGTTGGTGTCAAGCGTCCTCACGATCGTTCGGATTGCCCGCAGCAGCGGCGATGGTTTGCTCCATCTGCTCAAGGCTCAGGCAGCGGTTGACCTTGGGGCGGTGGAGGAACAGCTCTTCCGGCTCGTACTTCGAGGGCACCAGCACCAGTCGCCCCTGACGGTCGATGCTGGCCTGAAGCCTGGCGCCGGGAGCCAGGCCGAGGGCATCCCTCATGGGCCTGGGCAGGGTGAGCTGGCCCTTGGAGGTGAGCGTGACGGTGGTCATGACGTGATTGTAAGGCGACCTGCCTTACGCACTGATCCCTTGGCCGATTCGTCCTCGATGTCCCTGGAGGAAGTGGAGCACTGGCGGGGGCGGGGAGGCTTCACGGTCGGCGAATCGTTTGTGGCCGCTTGATGCTGGCTTGATTTGACATCGTGCTCGTGGCTTTCCCGTTTACAGATGGGCCCAACGTCAAGCTGTGCCCGGCGATGGTTCAAATGTTGCGGGTGTAGCCAGCAATCGCTGCCATAGTTCAGACAGGCAGCTGCTAGGACCATGAACGAAATCCTTTTTGTCGTGGAGGAAGCCGACGACAGCTCCTACCGGGCCAGCGCCGTGGCAGCGACCATCAACACGGAGGCGGACAGCCTGGAGTAGCTGCACCGGGAGATCCGGGATGCCGTGCACTGCCACTTTGAGGAGGGAGCAGCCCCGCCCCTGATTCGGCTGCATCACGTCCTCCAGGAATTGCTGGCCCTGTGAAGACCAGCCGTACGCATTCAGGGGTCGCGACAGCCGGCCGTGAATTGCGGCTCTGCTGAGCCGTTGACAGCAGCTTGAATCCCGGTTTCATCTCAGGCAGAATCTGTCTGTGATGCACACACCCCCGGCTGGCATTTCTGAGGCGGACTGGTTGTCGTGGCCAGACGGAGCAAGGGCGTTGATCCTGGTTCAGCAGGAGGAGATCGAGCAACTGCCCGCCCAGCTCACCGCCTTGGCGACCGAACTGGCCAGCCTGAGGGAGCGGATCGGTCGCAGTTCCCGCAACTCATCTAAACCACCCTCCAGCGATGGCCAGGGGTTTAAGCCACCCGAGCGGCGTAAAGGCAGTGGCCGCAAGCGGGGTGGCCAGCCGGGCCATCCAGGATCCGGCCCGGAGCTGTTGCCGATTGAACGCGTTGACGAGGTGGTGGAGCACCACCCGGAGGCCTGCCGCCGCTGCGGCACCCTGCTGCAGGGAGAGGATTCAGCGCCGCTGCGCCATCAGGTGATCGAGATCCCGCCGATCACGCCGGTGGTGATCGAACACCGGCTGCACCGGTTGGTATGTCCTTGCTGCTCTACCAGCACCTGCGCCACCTTGCCGGCGGACGTGGAAGCGACCCGTTATGGGCCCAAGCTCAGTGCCCTAGTGGGTCTGCTGGGCAGTGCCTTCCCCTTGAGTTTCAGCAAGACCCAGGCGCTTCTAGATCAGCTACTGGGGGTAAAGATCAGCTGCGGAACAATCGCAACGATCCGCCGGAGTCTGAGCGCCGCGCTGGAGCAGCCGATGAATCAGGCCATCGCCTTTGCCCGTCAGCAGCAGGTGGTCTACGTAGATGAAACCGGTGCCCCCACAGGTAATGCGGATGGTGGCAATCCCAATGGCAAGCGCGGCTGGCAGTGGGT
>DGYA01000112.1:0-5159 GCA_002396505.1 Cyanobacteria bacterium UBA5018
CGCCCGCCAGGCGCTCCAGATCGCCCATCGGCCGCAGCAGGCGGCGCAGGGCCAGCCGCAAGGGCCGCTGCTCCACCAGTTCACTGACGCCGGCCTGGCGGCTGAGGATGGCGTCGCGCTCCACCAGGGGCGCCTCGATCCAGCGGCGCAGGCAGCGGCCACCCATCGCCGTCAAGGTGCGATCCAGGGCCCAGAGCAGCGACCCCTGGGCGCTGCCGGCCAGTTGGGTGCGGGTCAGTTCCAGGTTGCGGCGGGTGGCGGCGTCGAGCACCAGGCGATCGCCGGCGTACCAGCTGGTGGGCAGATCCAGGGGCACCTGGGCGCCGGTGGTGCCATCCAGGTAGGCCACCAGCCCCCCCGCCGCCCGCAGGGCCAAGGGCAGTTCCACCAACCCCAGGCCGGCCAGGCTGGCCAGCCCGTAGCGCTGCCTCAAGGTGGCCTCCGCCTCCGGGGCCTGGAAGGGGGTGCGGGCCACCGGCGTCACCAGCAGGGCCGCCGGACACCAGCCGGGTTTGGCGTCAGCGCCCTCCGGGCCGGCCGGCAGCAGCACTTCAGCCGCCTCCAGTTGCAGCAGCTCCTGGTGCAGACCATCGCTACCGAGGCGCTGGGTCACCCGGAATTCGCCGGTGCTGGCGTCGGCCACGGCCAGGCCCCAGCTGGGGCCATCGCAGACCACGGCGCAGAGCCAGTTGTTGCGGCGGGCACTGAGCATGCCCTCCTCCAACACCGTGCCGGGGGTGAGCACCCGGGTGATCTCGCGGCGCAGCAGGGCACCCTTCACCGGCGCCTCCTCGATCTGGTCGCAGAGGGCGACGCTGAGGCCGCGGCGCACCAGCTCACCGCAATAGCGCTCTACGGCGTGGTGGGGCAGGCCGGCCATGGGCACCCGGCCGATCCCCTTGCCGGCCTCCTTGCCGGTGAGGGTGAGCTCGAGCAGCCGCGAGAGGTTGATGGCGTCTTCAAAAAAGCACTCGAAGAAGTCGCCCAGCCGGTAGAGCAGCACCCGCTCGGGGTGGGCGCGCTTCAGCTGCACGTAGTGGCGCAGCATCGGCGGCAACCGCTCCGGCGGCACCAGGCTGTGGTGATGCCAGGCGGGCAGATCGCTCTCGATCGCCTCATTGCTGCCGCCCGCAAGGCCACGACCAGGGCCAGTTAAGGAAATCTGTTCAGCCGCCAGCTCTGCAGCCACAGCTCCAGCCCCAGGGCTAGCCCCGAGGCCAGTTAAAGAATTCTGTTCAGCCGCCAGTTCGATCGCGGCCTCCCCATCTGGGGCCCCGCCATTTAGGGCCCCAGATGCCTGGCCTTTGGCATGCGAGCCGCTTGCAGCTGGGCCCCTGACCGCCAGCTCATCTACAGCCAGCTCACTGGCAGCCAGCTCATTCAGGGAGGGCTGACTGGTGGGTCGGCGCTGGCGGGGGCGCCTGCTGGCATCGGCGATGGCCGCCGCCGTGGCTGCGTCTGCTCCTGAGGCTGCCCCAGGGGACGTTGGCGAGACCTGGGGGCTGGTTCTGGCAGCTTCGGGCTCCAGCCCCATGGCTCCCATCAGCGAAAGCTGCTGCTCGGCTGCCGCGGCCACGGCTCACTGGCTGGGTAGTGATCGATCGTAGGTCGCCCCCTGGGGCCGAGGGATTGGCCAAGGGATCGTTCGGCCCTGGAAAAGCAGCAGCACAGCGCAGCTGCGGCCCAAGCAGGCCAAATTGCCCCACAACATGTGAAGCAACCCCCCACCGCTGGCCTGGTTGGTGGGAGTTGCGTGGGAGGATCTGGCCACTGGCCTTAGCCCGGCTAGCCCCGCGCCGCAGATCCATGCAGATCCTCAACACCCTCACCGTTCTGGCCCTGGTGGTGATGTCATTTGCGCTGATTGTGGCGGTGCCCGTGCTCTACGCCAGCAGCGAAGATTCCGGCCGCTCCAACCGCCTGATCCTGCTGGGCGGCATCGCCTGGGTGGTGCTGGTGCTGGTCAACTGGGGCATGAGCCTGCTGGTGGTCTGACACCTGCTCTCCCCAGCTGCAAGCCTTCGCCCCCGGCTGCAAGCCGCTCTCGCCTGAGCTGCAAGCCCTCGCCTAGGTCCAGTAGGAAGCTTCACCAGGGTGGCAGCCACCGTGGCTGCGTAGCCTGAGGGGCCCTAGCCGAGCGTCTGTGGTCACCTTTGAGGGACGGTTCACCGATGTCGCCGAGCTGCGCATCGCCGTGGTGGTGGCCCGCTTCAACGACCTGGTCACCAGTCGCTTATTGAGCGGCTGCCTCGATTGCCTCGGTCGTCACGGCATCGATACCAGCGCCGGCAGCGACCAGCTCGATGTGGCCTGGGTGCCGGGCAGCTTTGAAATTCCCCTGGTGACCCAGCGGCTGGCCGCCAGTGGTCGCTATCAGGTGGTGATCACCCTCGGCGCCGTAATTCGCGGCGACACCCCCCACTTCGACGTGGTGGTGTCCGAGGTGAGCAAGGGAGTCGCCAGCGTCAGCCGCGCCACCGGCGTGCCGGTGATCTTTGGCGTGCTCACCACCGACACCATGCAACAGGCCTTGGAGCGGGCCGGCATCAAGAGCAACCTGGGCTGGAGTTATGGCCTGCAGGCCCTGGAGATGGGCAGCCTGATGGCTTCCATCCCCGCTCTGGGCTGATCGTTCGGGGTGGGCTGCCCAGGGCTAATCGCTCAGCCCTGGCCGCTCAGGTCTGGCTCTCGGGCGGCGATTTGACCAGCGGCACCTCCGTAGGGCATGCTCGACTAGTCGGCGACGTCAGCCGGCCCTGATCCCGCTCCGGATTCCACCGCAGAATCCATTGGCGATCCAGTTTTGGATCCAGAAAGCGAAGATCATGCGGATGTAGCTCAGTGGTAGAGCATCTCCTTGCCAAGGAGAGGGTCGAGAGTTCGAATCTCTTCATCCGCTTGTTTGTTTCATCATCAGCAACTGGCTCTCGATCTGATCGAAGCCCAGCTGCTGGTAGAAGCCACTGCTGTTGGTGGTCATCAGGTAGATCCGCTCCACCCGCCGCAGGCAGGGGCGCTCCAGGAGGCCTTCCACGATCTGTCGCCCCAGCCCACGGCCCTGGTAGGCCCCATCCACCACCACGTCCCAGAGCACGGCCCGGAAGATGCCGTCGCTGGTGGCCCGGCCAAAGCCCACCAGCTGGGAGCCATGCCAGGCGGTCACGGCCACATCGCTGCCGCGCAGCATCTGGCGCAGCTCGGCGCAGCTGCGGTTGGCGGCCCAGAAGCTGTGGTGCTGGAACAGCCGCCGCAACTTGGCCAGTGCCCCAGGTCGCAACACCAGCCGCCAGGCGGACCGCCGGTGATGGAGGAGGCGGATGCTGCCCAAAACCCAGAGATGGAGCGGTTCACTGCCGATCCTCGCCTCTGGCGCATCTGGCGCCTGGATTCAGGTTGGCTTCAGCTGGCTGCCCCCCATCGCGGACCGGCCTGAGGCTGGGCCTGTGCTCCTGGCCTGTGCTCCTGGCCCTTTTGGCTCGGGCCCGCCTGGCTCTAGGCCCACCGGGCTTTTTCGGCTCACCTGCTCGCCGGATCCGCTGGCTGCTGGCTGCTTTCTGCTAGCTGGTGCTGGCTGGGGCGCTTCTTTGGCTTCAGTAGGCTGGCCAATCAGGTTAGGTAGGCCCTCTCCCCATGCTCAAGCTGTTGCTGGGTGATCCCAATGCCCGCAAGCTGAAGCGCTACCAGCCGATCCTCTCCGACATCAACCTGCTGGAGGAGGAGGTCACCCCCCTCAGCGACGACGAGCTGCGCGGCCGCACCGCCGACTTTCGCCAGCGACTGGACAACGCCCGCAACGCAGGTGGCAGTGCCGCTGCCGTTGCCGCCCGGGAACTGAAGCTGATCGATGAGCTGCTGCCCGAGGCCTTTGCCGTGGTGCGCGAGGCGGGCAAGCGGGTGCTGGGCATGCGCCATTTCGACGTGCAGCTCATCGGCGGCATGGTGCTGCACGACGGCCAGATCGCCGAGATGAAGACCGGCGAGGGCAAAACCCTGGTGGCCACGCTGCCCAGCTACCTCAATGCCCTCAGTGGCCGCGGCGTGCACGTGGTCACCGTGAACGATTACCTTGCCCGCCGCGACGCCGAGTGGATGGGGCAGATCCACCGCTTCCTGGGCCTGTCGGTGGGGCTGATCCAGCAGGACATGGCACCGCCAGAACGACGCCGCAACTATGAATGCGACATCACCTACGCCACCAATTCAGAGCTGGGCTTCGATTATCTGCGCGACAACATGGCCGGCGACCTGGCCGAAGTGGTGCAGCGCGACTTCCACTACTGCGTGATCGACGAGGTGGACTCGATCCTGGTGGACGAGGCCCGCACCCCCCTGATCATCTCTGGCCAGATCGAGCGACCCCAGGAGAAGTATCGCCGGGCGGCAGAGGTGGCAGCCCAGCTGGAACGCTCCATCGAGATGGGCAAGGACGGCATTGACCCGGAAGGCGATTACGAGGTGGACGAGAAGCAGCGCAACGTCTCGCTCACCGACGAGGGCTACGCCCAGGCGGAGCAGCTGCTGGGGGTGCAGGATCTGTTCAACCCGGAGGACCCCTGGGCCCACTTCATCAACAACGCCCTCAAGGCCAAGGAGCTGTTCACCAAGGACGTCAACTACATCGTTAGGGGTGGCGACGCCGTGATCGTGGATGAATTCACCGGTCGGGTGATGCCCGGCCGCCGCTGGAGCGATGGCTTGCATCAGGCGGTGGAAGCCAAGGAGGGCCTGCCGATTCAGCCGGAAACCCAAACCCTGGCATCGATCACCTACCAAAACTTCTTCCTGCTCTATCCGCGCTTGGCGGGCATGACCGGCACCGCCAAAACGGAAGAGGTGGAATTCGAGAAGACCTACAAGCTAGAGGTCACGATCGTGCCCACCAACCGGCCCCGCTCCCGCAGCGACTGGACCGATCAGGTGTACAAGACCGAGACCGCCAAATGGCAGGCCGTCGCCAACGAGACCGCCGAGATCCACCGCTCCGGGCGGCCGACCCTGGTGGGTACCACCAGCGTTGAGAAGTCCGAGCTGCTCAGCGCCCTGCTGGCCGAACAGCAGATCCCCCACAACCTGCTCAACGCCAAGCCCGAAAACGTGGAGCGGGAGGCCGAAATCGTGGCCCAGGCTGGCCGGGCCGGAGCCGTCACCATCGCCACCAA
>DGYA01000112.1:5351-14032 GCA_002396505.1 Cyanobacteria bacterium UBA5018
GGCCGGCCGCGGCACCGACATCATCTTGGGCGGCAACTCCGATTACATGGCGCGGCTCAAGCTGCGCGAAGTGCTGCTGCCGCGGCTGGTGCGCCCGGAGGAGGGCCAGCGGCCAGCGATTCCGCCGCAGCGCTCAGGCGAGACCGCGCCTGGATTTGGCGCCGCCAAGTCAGCCCCTGGTCCGGGGGGCTTCAAGGCCCCCAGCGAAGCGAAGGCCATCGGCAATCTCTATCCCTGCGCCCTCTCGGATGCCACCGATCAGTCCCTGGGGGAACTGGCCCGCGATCTGGTCAAGGCCTGGGGTGACCGCAGCTTGACGCTGCTGGAGTTGGAGGATCACATCGCCCAGGCGGCCGAGAAGGCGCCGATCAACGATCCGCAGCTGCAGGCCCTGCGCTCCGTGATCGCCCGGGTCAAGGCCGAATACGAAGCCGTGGTCAAGCATGAGGAGAGGGAGGTGCGGGAGGCTGGCGGCCTGCACGTGATCGGCACCGAGCGCCATGAATCGAGGCGCGTCGACAACCAGCTGCGCGGCCGGGCCGGCCGCCAGGGCGACCCGGGTTCCACCCGCTTTTTCCTGTCGCTGGAGGACAACCTGCTGCGGATCTTCGGGGGGGACCGGGTGGCGGGGCTGATGAATGCCTTCCGGGTGGAAGAGGACATGCCGATCGAATCGGGCATGCTCACCCGCTCCCTCGAGGGGGCCCAGAAAAAAGTTGAAACCTATTACTACGACATCCGCAAACAGGTATTTGAATACGATGAAGTTATGAATAATCAACGCAAAGCGGTCTATGCCGAGAGGCGCCGAGTATTGGATGGCCGCGAGCTGAAGCAGCAGGTGATTGGCTATGGTGAGCGCACGGTTATCGACATAGTTGATGCCTACGTAAACTCTGATCTACCTCCAGAGGAGTGGGACCTGACCCGCCTGCTGGATAAGGTGAAGGAGTTCATCTATCTGCTGGAAGACCTCACCCCAGACCAGCTGCGGGGCCTATCGGTGGAGGAGCTCAAGGCCTTTCTGCAGGAGCAGATGCGCAATGCCTACGACATCAAAGAGGGCCAAATCGAACAGCAACGGCCAGGCCTGATGCGCGATGCTGAACGCTTTTTTATCCTGCAGCAAATTGATACGCTCTGGCGCGAGCACTTGCAGGCGATGGAGGCCCTGCGCGAATCCGTGGGGCTGCGGGGCTATGGCCAAAAAGATCCGCTGATTGAATACAAGAACGAGGGCTATGACATGTTCCTGGACATGATGACCCAGATGCGTCGCAATGTGATCTACTCCATGTTCATGTTCCAGCCGGCCCAAGCGGCGCCCGTGCCGGTGGGCTGATGCTGGGCCTTTCGGGCGGCTGGGCCTTAACAGGCTAAAAATTATCCCCGGGTTGTTCACCTAGAAATTCAAGGATTTCCCGATCCTGCAAATTCTGGGCTTCACCGTCATATCTCTGGTCTGGCTGCCGGCCAGCGGCCAGCTGGCCCAGGTCAGATTGCAGTCGCGCCACCTGGCCTTCCAGGGCATCGATGCGCTGCATCAGTTTGCGAATCACCTGGGCTTCGGTGTCGGGCAGGGCCGAGTGGGCCAACGGATCCACCCGCACGCCGCTCTGGTGAACCACCCGCCCCGGCACCCCCACCACGGTGCTATCGGGCCCCACACTGCGCAGCACCACCGAACCGGCGCCAATGCGGGTGTTCGCCCCCACGCTGATGGCGCCGAGCACGTTGGCACCGGCCCCCACCACCACATTTTCCGCCAGGCTGGGATGGCGCTTGCCGTGTTGTTTGCCCGTACCTCCCAGGGTCACGCCCTGGTACAGCAGACACTTATCGCCCACCACAGCGGTTTCGCCAATCACCACGCCCATGCCGTGGTCGATGAACACCCCCTGGCCGATGCTTGCCCCCGGATGGATCTCCACGCCGGTGAACAGGCGGCCCAGCTGACTGAGCATTCGCGGTAGCAGCGGCATGCCGGCTCGCCAAAGCCGGTGGCTAAAGCGATGCAGCAGCAGGGCATGAAAGCCCGGGTAGCAGAGCAGGATCTCCAGAGTGCCCCGCGCCGCCGGATCCCTCTCTTTGATGATCGCGAGGTCGGCTCGGATGGCCTGGAGCATGGAAAGCGGCTCAGGGTGGCCGATCAATGGTGCTTGAGTGAGTCTGGCGGCAAGGGTGTCCGCAGGCAGTCACCAGAGCCAGGAGCAGCCAGGGCGAACCGGTCAAGGTCGCTGCAGCGGCAAGGCAAGCCAGCCCAGGCAACGCGGCAAGCTGAGCAGGCCCCGCAGCAGCCTAGGCAGGCTAATCCAGATATCGCATCACGCCGCTGGCCAGTGCCGCCGAACGGCGTCAGGTGGGGATGTCATCACTGCCAGGGGCTGGCGGAGGCTGGCTGCTGAGCTGCTGATTGCCCAGCTCCCCGGGAAGCCAAAGGAGCCGCCGCAGCCTCAGCCAATGCTGCCCTGATCCTGCGAAGGTTTTCAGGCGGCATGGTCGCAGAAATAGCGGTTTTTCAGAGTCTGGCTAGGAACTGCTGAGCCGAAACACTGTCATCAATCTGACAGATACCTGACAATTTGCCGACAGCGGTATCGGCCAAAGGGGGTGAAACTAAAACCACGGAGGGAATCAAACGCCTTCGTTATTTCACTCACGCAAAACATCTAAAGAAATGGCTAACATCACAGGAACCTCCCTAAACGATATTTTGAGGGGATTATTAACGAACGACTTGCTGCTCGGCCTGGATGGTGATGATGTTTTAATCGGAAGCGGCGGTAATGACACCCTCAATGGTGGAGGCGGCAATGACCAGATCTTCGGTGACGTTAACATTGCATTTTCTGCCCCTATTTTCTCTTATAACAATAAATACTACACCCTTAGCGCTGCAGGGAGTTGGACCCAGGCCCAGGCTTTGGCCGTCAGCCTGGGCGGCAATCTTGTTGCTGTAAATGATGCCGCGGAAAATCAATTCCTGGTAAATACCTTTGGCGGCGCAGAAAGCCTATGGATTGGCTTTACGGATGAAGTAACTGAAGGATTATTTAAATGGGCGAATGGAGAAGCGGTCACCTACACCAACTGGGCCCCGGGTGAACCCAATAATGCTGGCAATGAAGACTACACGGAATTCAATTTTGGTGGTGCCGGAAAGTGGAATGATCGTCCTGACTTTGGTAAATTGCAGAGAGGTATCATCGAAATCGGCAGTTCCGATGACATAATCATTGGCAGCACTGGGAACGATACGATCAATGGTGGCATTGGCCAAGATACCGCCGATTACAGCGGAATCGGCCAGGCTATTACCCTGAAGCCCACTGGAGTGGTTAGCAAAGGAACGGCCGGAACAGATCAGCTTGTAAGCATTGAGAAGATTGTCGGTGCGACAGGTCAAGCTAATATTATTGATGCATCTACTGCCACTGGCACTGCAACAATTAACGCCAACTTGGCAGCTAAATCCCTGGTGGTTAATACCGGTGACAGCAGGTTCCCAACCCTGAACTTTAGCGTTACTAACTTTGCCAATGTTATTGGCAGCGTTAACAATGATGCAATTTCTGGAGATGATGCCAACAATAGCCTGGTGGGTGGCAGCGGAAACGACACCCTCAATGGCGGCGGCGGCAACGACACGATCTTTGGTGATCTAGCCACATCTATTACTACCCCCGTTTTCTCTTATAACAATAAATATTATACCCTGAGCACTGCAGGTACCTGGGCCCAAGCCCAGGCCCAGGCCGTCAGCCTGGGCGGCAATCTTGTCACTGTGAATGATCCCTTAGAAAATCAATTCCTGGTAAACACCTTTGGCGGCACCGAGAGACTATGGATTGGTTTTACGGATGAGGTAACCGAAGGCGTATTCAAGTGGGCGAATGGAGAAGCAGTTACCTATACCAACTGGGCCCCGGGTGAGCCCAATAATCTCGGCAATGAAGACTACGCAGAATTCAATGCTGGTGGTGCCGGAAAATGGAACGATCTTCCTGGTTCAGGCTTCTCACGGAGGGGTATCATTGAAATCGGCAGTTCCGATGACACAATCATTGGCAGCACTGGGAACGATGCGATCAATGGTGGCATTGGCCAAGATACCGCTGATTACAGCGGAATCGGCCAGGCTATTACCCTGAAGCCCACAGGAGTGGTTAGCAAAGGAACGGCCGGAACAGATCAGCTTGTAAGCATAGAGAAGATTGTCGGTGCGACAGGTCAAGCCAACATCATTGACGCATCCACTGCCACTGGCACTGCAACAATTAACACCAACTTGGCAGCTAAATCCCTGGTGGTTAATACCGGTGACAGCAGGTTCCCAACCCTGAACTTTAGCGTTACTAACTTTGCCAATGTTATTGGCAGCGTTAACAATGATGCAATTTCTGGAGATGATGCCAACAATAGCCTGGTGGGTGGCAGCGGAAACGACACCCTCAATGGTGGCGGCGGCAACGACACGATCTTTGGTGATCTAGCCACATCTATTACTACCCCCGTTTTCTCTTATAACAATAAATATTACACCCTGAGCACTGCAGGTACCTGGGCCCAGGCCCAATCCCAGGCCGTCAGCCTGGGCGGCAATCTTGTCACTGTGAATGATCCCTTAGAAAATCAATTCCTGGTAAATACCTTTGGTGGCACCGAGAGGCTATGGATTGGTTTTACGGATGAGGTAACCGAAGGAGTATTCAAATGGGCGAATGGAGAAGCAGTTACCTATACCAACTGGGCCCCAGGTGAGCCCAATAATCTCGGCAATGAAGACTACGCAGAATTCAATGCTGGTGGTGCCGGAAAATGGAACGATCTTCCTGGTTCAGGCTTCTCACGGAGGGGTATCATTGAAATCGGCAGTTCCGATGACACAATCATTGGCAGCACTGGGAACGATGCGATCAATGGTGGCATTGGCCAAGATACCGCTGATTACAGCGGAATCGGCCAGGCTATTACCCTGAGGCCTACAGGAGTGGTTAGCAAAGGAACGGCCGGAACAGATCAGCTTGTAAGCATAGAGAAGATTGTCGGTGCGACAGGTCAAACCAACATTATTGACGCATCCACTGCCACTGGCACTGCAACAATTAACGCCAACTTGGCAGCTAAATCCCTGGTGGTTAATACCGGTGACAGCAGGTTCCCAACCCTGAACTTTGGCGTTACTAACTTTGCCAATGTTATTGGCAGCGTTAACAATGATGCAATTTCTGGAGATGATGCCAACAATAGCCTGGTGGGTGGCAGCGGAAACGACACCCTCAATGGCGGCGGCGGCAACGACACGATCTTTGGTGATCTAGCCACATCTATTACTACCCCCGTTTTCTCTTATAACAATAAATATTATACCCTGAGTACTGCAGGTACCTGGGCCCAGGCCCAATCCCAGGCCGTCAGCCTGGGCGGTAATCTTGTCACTGTGAATGATCCCTTAGAAAATCAATTCCTGGTAAATACCTTTGGCGGCACCGAGAGGCTATGGATTGGTTTTACGGATGAGGCAACCGAGGGCGTATTCAAATGGGCGAATGGAGAAGCAGTTACTTATACTAACTGGGCCCCGGGTGAACCCAATAACGTCGGCAATGAAGACTACGCAGAATTCAATGCTGGTGGTGCCGGAAAATGGAACGATCTTCCTGGTTCAGGCTTCTCACGGAGGGGTATCATCGAAATCGGCAGTTCGGCGGATACACTTGTGGGTGGACTCGGTAGTGATACACTAACAGGAGGCCTGGGTAACGATGTATTCAGGTACACCAGTGTGACGGAATCTGCGGCTGGCGTGACCAATCGAGATACGATCACCGACTTCCAACTTGGCCTGGACAAGCTGGACCTGAGTGCCATTGATGCCAATCCTCTCTTTTCCCTGGATCAAGCTTTTGGTTTCCTGGGTAGCAGTTCCACATTTACAAACGTGGGCCAACTACGCTACCAAGTGAGTGGGGGCAATCTATTCCTGTACGGCAACATCGATGCGAACCTGGCCACCTCGGAGTTTGAGCTACAGCTGACTGGCATTGCAGCTATTTCTGCGTCAAATATCATCCTCTAATTTGTATTTACAGCTTTGATCTTGCCTGAAATGTCTGGCTAGGCGTTTCAGGCTTTTTTGTATCTGCCAATGTCATCGTCGATTCGGACGACTGAATCAGCAGAAAATATGCTTTGATTTGTCTCATTGAGCCAGTGCGATGATGCTTGACTTGATGACGCCTGATAAGGCGATGGGCCCAAAGCCTCTAGCTGCGCTTCGGGTGTTGGCTTGGTTTGAGCTGCCTCGCTAGGACTTCTGGGCATTTTTTGCCACTGCTCCAGCCACTGCAGTGGTGTGTAGTCGCAATTGCTACTGGGGCCAGTGACGTTTGGGGGCAATGACGCTGCGGATCATGCCCCCAGCGGCAATCGCAGAGGTGCTACTGGGCTAGCCAAAGGCTATGGATTTGCCAAAAGTGATGGGTTGGCTAAAGCCTATGGTCTCGCCACTGCTAACTAATCAATAGGTACCATCACGGCAGGCGATTCGCTGGTCTTGGTTTTGGGGATTTCCACCTCAAGCAGGCCATCGGAAAAGTGAGCCTTCATGGCTTCACTATTTACATTGCTCGGCAGGGTGAAGCTACGGATGAAGTTGCCGTAGGAGCGTTCTATCCGATGGGAGCGCCATCCCTTTTCTTCGCGCTCTTGCTTTCTTTCGCCTTCGATGATCAGAACGCCATGGTCAAGGAATACCTTCACGTCTTCCTTGCGGACGCCAGGCACCTCGGCTTTGATTTGAAAGGACTTCTCGCTCTCGCGGATATCTACCCTTGGGCACCACTCGCTCTCGCCCAAAAGCTCAGACGAACGGGTGAATGGCATGCCAAGAGACCGGGAATATCGATCAAAGATCATCTCGATATCACGCAGTGGCTCCCATTTGGAGATGGCAGACATGACGCCTAGTCGGAGTACATATCAACAGTAGATCGTGCCCCAGCAGATGTCGGCCATTTGGAGTTGCGAATCCTATGCGAATGTGCTGCTAAATATCTGCGCTGAATCGACGCCGCAAGTCGGGTATGCCACCCAGAAGCTCGCTAGGATATCAATTGAATCGCAAAGGCATGAATTGAATCACAAAAGCATGACATGACATGACATGAATGGAATCGCAAAAGCATGAATGGAATCGGGCAAAGGAAAGGCGCTACTCGAATATAATGCACGCGAAAAGGCGAGACATTGCGCATGTCTAACGCATCGCGCATATAGTGCATAATGCATAAGTGTAAGTTGTAGGCAAGGGCAGAGTGCGCAAATGCAAGCTGTAGACAGAGTTGCAAGACAAGAGAGCCTTTGGGTTGGGTGGCCTCTGGAACTCCTGGTCATATATCTCTCTGGCCAATCCGGTCACGCATCAATCCAGCAACACAGCAATTCGGCAATTCGGCAATTCAGCAATCCAGAGCGGGCGGAGGACGATTGATGCTTGAAAACTGCCAAGCAAGCAATTCAAACGCTGATGATCAGACGAGCGTGTCTGCGCCGATGGGGATGCGCTTGTGCTCGCCCGCCTTTAATGAAGGAGGCATGATCCCAGCTGTTTATACTGGTGATGGCCAGGATCTATCGCCACCCTTGCACTGGGTTGGCGTGCCAGAAACCTGTAAAACCCTATACCTGCTGATGGAAGACCCCGACGCCGCGGCTGGCTCCTGGCTGCATTGGCTGCTCTTTGACATACCCTATACCGTGAATCGGCTGCGCGGTGGTATCGAACGCCGGCCGCTGTTAGCCAATGGCGCCCGCCACGGCAGGTGCTGGGGCACTGATCATCACACCCGCATCGGCTACTTTGGGCCGCTGCCTCCCTATGGGGAAATTCATCGCTATTGCTTTACTCTCAAGGCCCTTGATTGTCGGCTTGGACTTTGTCCTGGAGCCACTTTGGAGCAGGTAGCCAAGGCCAGCGAAGGACACATTCTCAGCATAGATACCCTCACTGGGCTCTATGGCCGCTGATGCCTCTGGTCGCTAGGGCTTGGCGCAACTGGGATTCCAGGGCCTGCAAATCGCGGCGGTTATCGATCAGCAAATCGGCCAGGGGGCGCTTGCGCTCGATGGGCCACTGGGCCTGGATGCGGGCCTTGGCATCGGCCTCGCTGCAGCCATCGCGGGCCATCAGCCGTGCCAGCTGTTGCTCCGGGTCGCAATCCACCAGCCACACCTCGCTACACAACGCCTCCAGTCCGGTTTCGAACAGCAGCGGAATCATCAGCACCACCAGCGGCGCCTGCCGCAGCCGGGCCAGTTCGGCAGCAAAGCGCTGGCGCACCAGGGGGTGGATCAGCTGTTCCAGCCAGCGGCGCTCATTGATGTCGTGGAAAACGATCCGGCCCAGGGCGGCGCGATCGATGCCGGCGGCCCCGGGGCTGGAGCTGAGCAACCCCTGGCCATAGCGCTCCAATACGGCGGCGGCGGCCGCCGATCCCGGGGCGAGGGCCTGGCGGGCGTAAAGGTCGGCATCCAGCAGCGGCAGGCCCGCCTGCTGCTCCAACCAGCCACCGGCCCTGCTCTTACCACTGGCAATGCCGCCCGTGAGGCCGATGCGCCGCTGCTGGCCGGCCCAGCGGGCCCGGTTGAGCCGCGGCAGCATCGCCGGCGGTCCCAGCTGC
>DGYA01000121.1:0-922 GCA_002396505.1 Cyanobacteria bacterium UBA5018
TGCTGGTGCCGCTGCTGCTGCTGGTGCGGCAGTGGCTGGGCTGGACCAACCTGCAGCGACGCCTGACGGCCACGGCTGTGGAGTACGAGGAATCAGGCTGGTACGACGGCCAGGTGTGGGAGAAGCCGCTGGCCTGGCGCCAGCAGGATCTGCTGGTGGCCCGCCATGAGGTGCGGCCGGTGCTGGATCGACTGCAGCAGGCCCTGGCCCTGATCGCCGCACTCATGCTCGCCGGGGCAAGCCTCTGTCAGGCTCTCTGAGCGATCCCACCCGCGCCCAGCGCCACGCCCCGGACACGCCCCGCGATGACGTTTTCCAGCAGCTTCGCTTCCGGCACCCGCACCGGGATGCCACCGCTGGAGGTGCGCCTCAGCCGAGGCGGCATCCCCGAATCACGGCATCGGGTCCACGCCGTGGTCTGCGACCAGCGCGGCCGCGTGCTGATGCGGGCCGGTGATCCCCAGCAGCTGAGCTTCATCCGCTCGGCCCTCAAGCCCTTTCAGGCCCAGGTGTTCGTCAGCAGCGGTGCCTGCGAGCAGGGCGGCCATGACGACCGGGCCCTGGCCATCGCCTGCGCCTCCCACGCCGGCGAGGCCGTTCAGGCCCGTGAGGCCTTCAAGATTCTCTGGCGGGCGGATCTGGAGGCCGAGCAGCTGCAGTGCCCCACCCCGCCGGGGCGTCAGAGCCCGCTGGAGCACAACTGCTCCGGCAAGCATGCCGCCTTCCTGGCCACCTGCCGCCGCCTGCACTGGCCGCTCGAGAGCTACCTCCAGCCCGATCATCCCCTGCAGCAGCAGGTGCTCAAGCGGGTGGGCGAACTTCTCGGGATGCCGGGAGCCGAGCTGGTGACCGCCCGCGACGACTGCGGCGCACCCACCCTGCAGCTGCAGCTGGCCCAGATGGCCCTGCTGTTCGCCCATCT
>DGYA01000121.1:1074-11743 GCA_002396505.1 Cyanobacteria bacterium UBA5018
CCCACCCTGCAGCTGCAGCTGGCCCAGATGGCCCTGCTGTTCGCCCATCTGGGCGCCGGTGAGCAGCCGGAACTGGAGCGCCTCAGCCGGGCCATGCTGGCTCACCCCGATCTGGTGGCCGGCGAGGGCCGCTTCGACACGGCCGTGATGCGCAGCGGCCACGGCCAGGTGCTGAGCAAGGGCGGCGCCGAAGGCATCCAGTGCCTGAGCCGCGTCGGCGAAGGGCTGGGCCTGGCGATCAAGGTGGAAGACGGCGCCAGCCGCGCCAAGCACGCCGTGGCCCTGCAGCTGATGCGCCAGCTGGAGTGGCTGACGCCGCTCACCCTCGAGGAGCTCAGCCAGCGGTTCCTGGAACCCAGCCCCGGTGTGAAGCTGGAGGTGAGCGGCGAGCTCCGCTTCGACAACGGCCGCTAACCGGCCGCATCCAGCTCGAACTGGATGGCGGCGGCCTCGGTGGGTTCCACCGCGAACAACGCCTCAGCGATGGCCGGGCTGATGGTGAAGGTGTTGAGCCCCTCGGCCGCCAGGCGCGCCAGATCATCCGGGCAGCGCAGGCTGGCCACCAGCAGCCGCAAGGGGGAGCCGAGGGCCTGCACGCAGCGCTGCATGCGGATCAACTCGCCATGGCCGTCACGCCCCAGGTCACTGATGCGGCCCAGATAGGGAGCGATGTAGTCGACCCCCAGTGCCGCCGCCAGCAGCACCTGGGCCGGCTCGTAGCAGGCGGTGAAGGTCACGGGCAGCCCATCGGCCAGCAGGCCGCGGGCAGCCTCGATGCCGGCGCGGGTGATGGGCAGCTTGATCCAGGTGTGATCCGGAGCCAGGTCGGCCAGGGCGCGGCCGCAGCTGAGCAGATCACTCCCCCAGGCCTGCAGGTGCAGCTCCCGTACCCCATGGGCCATGGCCTGCTGGCTCAGGGCGCGCAGGCTGGTGAGATCACAGGGCTGGCCCGCTCGCTTCAGGAGCGTGGGGTTGGTGGTGACGCCATGGAACAGGCCCGTGGGCAGCCACTGCCGCCAGTCGGCGGGATCGGCGGAATCGAGATAAAGACGCAGCGCCACGCTCAGGCCTCCTGACGGCGGTTGTGGCGCAGCGAATCAGCGAGGGCCAGCAACAGCAGCACGATGCCGATCAGACCGCTGAGCCACTCCGGCACATGCCAGCCCCAGCGACCGATCACCACCCCGCTCAGCATCAGCAGGCCCAGGGCGCCGATGGCGTAGTGGGCCCCGTGCTCCAGGTAAACCAGCTGATCAAGAGCCCGCTCACGGCTCAACATCAAGGTAAGGGAGCGAATGAACAGGGCTCCAAGGCCTAGGCCAGTGAGAATAAGTGGCAAGCTTTGGGTAATAGCAAAAGCGCCGATCGTGCCATCCAGGCTGAAGGAGGCATCGAGCAGTTCCAGATAGATAAGGCTGGCAAGCCCCCCTGTCGCTAGAGCCTGACCACTGCTGGCTGCAGCCGAGCCTGGCGAACCCACCAGCGACTCTTCACTACCGAAGGCATCGGAGATAGAGGTGCTCACCAATTGCAGTACCAAACCGACTAAGCCACTGAACAGCACATCGGCCCGCAGAGAAGCGGGAATGTTTGCCGCCAGCACCAGCAGCACAACCAAGGCCAAGGCTACCTCAATAGCTTCAATACGGCCAGCAGCACTTAGCCTTTTTTCGATACTGCGCCACCAATGGAGGGTCTTGGCCTCATCGAAGAAGTAGCGAAGGAAAACCATAAGCAGAAACATGCCGCCAAATGCCAGAATGCGCGGCTCGGCAATTTCCAGCAATTCTCGATAGTGCTCTGGATTGTGCAGGGCGGCATCGAGGGCCTCACCCATACCCACGCCACCGGCCAGCGAGACCATGGCCAGAGGTCCAATGAAACGCACACCGAAGACGGGAATCACCAGGCCCCAGGTGAGGAAGAACTGTTGCTGACCAGGAGTGAGCCGATCGAGCACCCGGGCATTGACCACGGCGTTGTCAAAGGAGAGAGAGATCTCCAGCAAAAGCAACACCAAGGTGAGCCAGGCAGCCTGCAGACCGGCACTGCCCGCCACGATCGCCAGGCCAGCTCCACAGCAAACCAAGGGAAAGGCCAGGTAGGGACCCAGCTGTCTGGCACCAATCACGTTGCAGCCACTAACAACTGCCCATTCTCCCAGTCAACGGCACCGCTTAGAGTGCGCTGGGGCCTGCTGCTCTACAGAATTTGATCTAGGAAACGGCGCGTGCGTTCGTGGCTTGGGTTAGTGAAAAAGGTTTCTGGTGGCGCAATCTCCACCACTTCACCATCAGCCATCAGCACCACCCGATCAGCCACCTGACGCGCGAAGCGCACTTCGTGGGTAACTACCACCATGGTCATGCCATCGGCGGCCAGCCCTTGCATCACATCGAGTACTTCACGCACCATTTCTGGATCGAGGGCGCTGGTGGGCTCGTCAAACAACATCAGACGGGGATCCATGCATAGCGAGCGAGCGATGGCCACACGCTGTTGCTGCCCGCCGGAAAGCTGGCCTGGAAATTTGCCAGCCTGTTCAGCAATGCCCACCCGAGCCAGCAGTTCCAGGGCCCGCTGCTGGGCCTGTACCCGGCTGCGGCCTCTAACCAAAACTGGGGCCAGGGTAAGGTTTTGCAGAACAGTTAAATGGGGAAATAAATTAAATTGTTGATATACCATGCCAACTTCTCGGCGAATAGCCTCGATATGACGCAGGTCATTACCCAGAGGCAGACCATCAAATTGGATGGTGCCCTTTTGATAGTCTTCAAGGGCATTAAAAGTGCGAATGAAAGTGCTCTTGCCAGAGCCAGATGGGCCCATTATCACTACCACCTCGCCCCGCTGCACCTGCAGGTTGGCTCCCCGCAGCGCGTGGAATCCATTTGGATACCATTTGTGCACATCTTTGGCCTCGAGGATCAGGGACTGAGTTGCCTCTTCAGCTATGGCGGCGATCATCACAGGTTGGGCAGGTGGTGGGGATCAAGACGCCGCTCCAGGGCTCGGCTGCCCAGCCCAAGGGCAGCGCAGCAGCACCAGAACAGCAGGGCCAAGGTGAGGTAAACCTCGCCATAGTGGCCAAGAAAATCGGGATTTGCCATCACGGTGCGGGCGGTGCCCAGCAGTTCCATCAGACCAATCAAGGACAGCAGGGTGGTGTCTTGCAGTAGCGAGATGAACTGCCCCACCATCACCGGCAAAGCCACCCGCAGAGCCTGGGGCAGCACCACGTGTTGCAGGCCCTGGGCGGTGGATAGGCCCAGGGAGCGGGCTGCCTCCATTTGGCCGTTGGGAATGGCCGCAAGGCCAGAACGCACCGCTTCGGCGAGATAGGCGGCCGCAAAAATGGTCAGCACCCAAGCCGCTCGCCACACCCGTTCTGGGGCCAGCCCCCCTGGCAGCAAAAAACCGAGAATGTTCTGACCTAAAAAAAGCAGGGTAATCAGCGGTGCACCGCGGATGAATTCGATGTAGATCACCGAACCCCAGCGCAGCAGGGGATAGTTACTGCGGCGACCCAGGGCCAGCATCACTCCCAGGGGAAAGCAAAGCAGGATGGCAAAACTCGCCTGCAACAAGGTGAGCATCAAACCGCCCCATTCGGCGCTGGCCACGGGCGTTAGACCGAAGCCGCCACCGATCAGCACCATCCCAAGCAAATAAGTAACTGGCCACACCAGCGCAAACCATTTGATCGCATCTGCCCCCAGCCGTCTACCTAATCGTCCGAGCAACCAGCGCATAGCCAGTAACAGGCCGGCAATGGCTAGCCAGCGGCCAGCGACGGCAAGAGATAGCCCCAGGGCCGGCGGGGTAATCAGACAAACAGCCAGCAGCACCGCAGCGGCAATGCGGTCGTTGCGGGGCCAAAGCAGCCCGGGACGATCGGCGCGGCGACAGCTGCGCAGCAGGCCCCAACTGGCGCCAGCGGTGGCCGCCAGCAAAAAAGTCAGCAACCACAGTCGCCATTGATGTTCGATCGGATAACGACCGATGCAGAGCAGGGTGCTGTTCAGTTGAATCACCGCCCAGTTGGCCTGGAGGAGAGCCCAGCGCAACAGGCCGAATAATGCCGCCAAAATCAAGCCGATCAGCACTAGGCTGAGCAGCCCATCCACCCTGGAAGCAAACAGTTCACGGCGCAGCCAATCCTTAGAGCGCTGCAGGAAGCCAGGGGGAAGATCACCGGTAAGGGAATTACCCATCTCAGCGCTCCTTGATGCGAACAAACTGATTGAGTGCATTCATCAATGCTGAGATCAACAGATCCAAAACCAGGTAAGTGCCCAGCAACAGAATTATCACCTCAACGGCTCGGCCGGTCTGGTTAAGGGTGGTTTCAGCAACGGCATAGAGGTCGGCGTAGCCAACGGCCACGGCCAGGGAGGAATTTTTTGCCAGGGAAATGTACTGGGTGTTCAGACCCGGCACGATCACCGGCAGTGCCTGGGGGATAACCACATGGCGGATGCTGGCCAGCCAGCCCAGGCCCAGGGAAGAGGCCGCCTCCCATTGCCCAGCGGGCACCGAGGCGATGCCGCCCCGCACCACCTCGGCGATGTAGGCGCCTGAGTAAACCACCAGACCCACCAGCAGAGCGCAGAATTCAACACTCAAGCGCAGCGGTGCCTGCCACACATCATTAACCAGTTGGGGACCAACCCAATGCAGACCATTGTGAAAACCCGCCAGATAGAGCCCAGACTTAGCAAGCACCACGCCGGGCCCCTGCAGGGCAGCGAGACCATTGGGAAGGGATAGGAAAACAACGAAGTACCAAAAAACCAGCTGCAGCAGCAGTGGGATATTACGCACCAACTCCACATAAACACGCACCAGGCGGCGCAGCAGGCCATTGCTACTGAAGTTGGCCATCCCCGCCAGGGTGCCCACCACTGTGGCTCCAATCAAGCCGCAGCTCACGGCCCGCAGCGTATTTCCTAGACCGGCCAGCAGCCCTCGCCAGTAGGGCATCTCGGCTTGAAAAGGCAAAACCGATTCGGCAATGTCAAAGCCGGCGGGCTGTCCCAGCCAGCGCCAACTCAGCAATAGGCCGGCAGCGGTGAGATTGCGCACCAGGTTACCGAGCAAAAAAGCAACCAGCAACAGCAATACAAAACCAACAAGCGCCTGCACCAGCCAGGGGATCAGCAGCCGGTTGCGCCACCAGGGGGGCTGGGACAAGCCTGGATTATCTCCACCATTAAGTCCCCCTCGCCTGAGTTGCGGGGGGGTGAGATTGCTGCCCATCAACGGAAGGGCGGGGCGTAGATGAGACCGCCTTCTTTCCACTGTCTGTTGATGCCGCGTTCAAGCTTGAGCTTGGAAGCAGGGCCGACATTGCGATCGAACATTTCGCCGTAATTACCCACTGCTTTTATCGCCTTGAAAGCAAAGTCTGAGGGAAGACCGAGCTGCTTGCCAAAATCGCCCTCAACACCTAGGAAGCGGCGCAAGTCAGCCAGATTGGGATTGGCCTTTGCCTCGGACAACTTGGCATCAACATTTGCCTGGGTGAGCCCCCATTCTTCTGCCTGCATCAAGGCGTATATGGACCAGCGCAGCGCATCGGCCCAGGCCGGATCAGAGTTGACACTGGCGGGGCTGAGCGGTTCCTTGCTCATCACCTCAGGCAGCAGGGCGTGAGCATCGGCATTGGGGAAGCTGCTGCGCTTGCCGGCCAACTGCGAGCGATCGCTGGTTACCGCCACGCAACGTGCCCCCAGGTAGGCGGCGTAGGTTTGGTCGCTGGTCTGGAACTTGAGCGGCGTGTAGGCCACGTTCAGCTCGCGCATCCGGTCCGCCAAGTTGAGTTCTGTGGTGGTGCCGCTCTCCACACAGATCGGCTTGCCAGCCAGGTCCTTCAAGCCTTTGATGCCGCTGGCCACGGGCACCATCACCCCCTGGCCGTCATAGAAGACGGTCGGGGCAAAGCTGAGACCATTGCCGCCAGCGGCATCGCGGCTGAGGGTCTCTGTGGTGTTGCGTGAGAGCAGGTCTACTTCGCCGCTGGCCAAGGCAGCGAAGCGCTCGCTGGAATTGAGATTGCGATATTCCACTTTGCTGGCGTCGCCCAGCAGGGCGGCCGCCACCGCCTTGCAGACGTCCACGTCGAGGCCGGAATAACGGCCATCGGGCTCGACAAAGCTGAAGCCAGGCAGGGTGCCCTCAACGCCGCAAATCAACTTGCCGCGGCTCTGGATCGCCGCCATCTTCTGGCTCTGCACGCCAGAGCCGTCCTCGGGAGCGCAAGCGGCCAGAGGGCCGAGTAGCAGGGCGGCCAACACCAGCATCGGCAGGCGTCTGGCCTGGGCAGGGGAACAGTCACTTGGCCCTAGGCCGCCAGCTTGCTGGTGAGAGAAGAACCGGGGCATCCGCAACCGCTGAACTGGCCCGATTTTCCCACCTTTTAGGCCAAACCTTGGCCCTTTGGCCAGAGAGTTGGCCCATTGGGCCGAAAGGGGACCAGAATTTCAGCCGCATTTTTGGACCGATCCCTAGCAGGCAAGGTCTGAGGCAGCTGGAGGGCGCCTTAAATACCGTAGCGAAGGCCTTCAAGGACAATTATATTGAAGTGCTCAGCAGGCGAAAAGCAACAGCAGTGCAGCAGACGCTGAATAGCAACAACAGCTTCGGCACAGCTGTGGAGCTCCTTAACTGAAGCTTAGGGCAGCCGAGCGACAGCTGAGCTGCAGCCAAGCGACAAGACAAGCTCATACAACGCTAATCCCATCTTGACACTGTGTTTAAGCTAGGGGCTTGTCGTTGGTCAAAGCGACCATGAGTGCTTTTCTAGAGGTCGCTGCCCATCCAGACGCTGCGATCACCCTGGGGGTGTTTGCTGGATCCATCGCCCTGTTTGTGGGGGGCTGGCTGCCGCCGGAGGTCACGGGCCTGCTGGCGGCGGCGCTGCTGGTGGTGTTTAAGGTGCTCAAACCCGATGAGGCGGCCCAGGGTTTTGGCAGCCCGGCTCTGATCACTTTGATGGGTCTGTTTGCCGTCTCTGCCGGCCTGTTTCGCAGCGGCGGCGTAGATCGCCTGCGAGCCTTAATTGCCTCCGATGCCATCCGCAGCCCAAGACGACTAATCATGCTGCTGGTGGGCGTGGTGGCTCCGCTTTCTGGGTTTATTCCCAATACCCCAATCGTTGCCACACTGCTGCCGGTACTGGAGAACTGGTGTCAACGGCGGCGCATTTCCCCCTCGCGCGTGATGCTGCCCATGTCATTTGCGGTAGTGATCGGCGGCACCATCTCACTGCTCGGCACATCCACAAACCTATTGGCTAGTGAAGTAAGCAAGAAACTGGGGTTCGGAGCTATAGATTTATTTGATTTCACCGCCATTGGCATCCCACTTTGGCTTTTTGGTGGTCTCTATTTGATCTGGGCATCCGATCGTTTGCTGCCGGATCGTGGTCTATCCAGTAATGATCTGCTCTCCGATCTCACCAATGGCGGCTACTTCACCGACGTATTGATCCCTGAAGGTTCAGAACTGATTGGCAAGTCTCTGCACAACAGTCGTCTGCAACGCCGTTTTGACGTGGACGTGTTGGAACTGCATCGGGGTGATCAAAGTTTTACAGCCCCCTTTGCCGACCTGCAGCTGCTGGCCGGCGATCGACTGCTGCTGCGCTGCCAGCGCCAGGACCTGCTGCGGCTGCAGCAGGAACAAACCGTCACCTTGGCACCGGTGGGCGATTCAGAAGCAGACATGGCTGAATTGAATAGTGTCAAGTCGACCCAGCGCCTGGTGGAGGTGCTGCTGCCAGGTGGCTCCAGCCTTGATGGCAGTTCGGTGAGGGATTTGCGCTTTCGCCAGCGATACAACGCCACCCTGCTAGCGGTGCGGCGGGGCAGGCAAGTACTTAAAGATCTGCTGGGCAAAGTGGTTTTGCAGGCCGGCGACGTGTTGCTACTGCAGGCGCCCATAGATGCGATTCGGGGCCTGCAGGACAGCAGCGATCTGGTGCTGCTCGACGAACTGGAGAAAGACTTACCCACCACCAATCGCAAGTGGGTGGCAGTGATGCTGGCCTCGCTGGTGGTGTTGCTGCCGATGTTCAAGCTGATGAATGTGATGGCTGCGGTGCTGCTTTCGGTGGTGGCGATGGTGGCCACCGGTTGCCTGCGCCCGGGCGAGTTGCAACGCTCCATCCGTTGGGACGTGATCCTGCTACTTGGTTCCCTGTCCTGCTTCAGCGTGGCGATGCAGAACACGGGTCTGGCTACCGCCATGGCCAAGGATCTGTTGCAATCCCTAGATGGCTGGTCTGCCTATGGCGTGTTGGTGGTGGTGTTTCTTCTGGCCCAGGTGTTCACCGAGACCCTCAGCAACGGCGCCACCGTGGTGCTATTGACGCCGATCGCCACGGAACTGGCCAAGGGACTGGATTTACCCCCCTTAGCCTTCATCTACGCCATCCTGTTTGCCGCCAGCCAAAGCTTCCTCACACCGATTGGCTACCAGTGCAACCTGATGGTGATGGGGCCTGGCCGCTACCGCTTTTTGGACATGACCCGCTATGGCGCTCCGCTCACCTTCGGGTTGACGCTGTTGGTTCCCTGGTTGATCTGCCACCATTTCAACCTTTGAAGCCGCTGGGCAAACGGTTGCATTGGATACATGAGGTTTGCCCATCCCTGTTAAAAGTATAAGAGTGTTGCTTTGTCCTAAGCATGATTTCAAATCCCCGGCAGGGGGGAGGCCCATCGGCCCTTGCCACCTTCGATCGATTCCGCCAGGGAGTTCTGGCTGGCGTACAGCAACCCCAACTCAAGCGCTACGGGGTGCTGCTGCTCGCCGCCGGCGCAGGCCTGCTGCCCTTGATGGCGGGCTCCGCCCATGCGGCGCTGCAAAAGGTGCCCACCGATGGCGCCGACACCCTGTTGATGTTGATGGGTTCTGCCCTGGTACTGCTGATGACGCCTGGTCTGGCGTTCTTCTACGGCGGGTTCACCAGAGCCAAGAATGTGCTCAACACGATGATGATGAGCTTTTTCCTGATGGGACTCATCGGTGTCGTATGGGTGGTGATCGGTTATTCACTTTCCTTTGACACAGGTTTCGGCAGCCCCTTTATCGGTGGCCTCGGTCAGATGTGGCTGAACGGCGTTGGTGGGCCCCTAGGTGATGCCCCTCTAGCCGATGGATTTGCAATTTCAGGATCTTCCTTTGCCCTATTTCAGGGCATGTTTGCAATTATCACTCCGGCACTCATCTCTGGAGCCTTGGTTGAGAGAATTAATTTCAAGGCTTGGTTCTGGTTTTCACTGCTCTGGAGCATTTTCATCTATTGTCCCATGGCCAAGATGGTCTGGGGCGGTGGCTACATCGGTCCCTTCGGCGAGCTTGGTGTTATTGACTTCGCTGGCGGCACGGTGGTACACATTGCTGCCGGTGTAGCCGCTTTAGTGTCGGCAGCCATCGTTGGCCCCCGCAGCACCTATCCCGATCAGCTGCGCCCACCCCACAACGTGCCCTTCATTTTGTTGGGCGCCGGTTTACTCTGGTTTGGCTGGTTTGGCTTTAATGGCGCCAGCTATTTCGCAGCAAAGGGTGCCGGCTTCTCCTTCATGGCCACCAGCGTGGCCGCATCGATGGCGATGCTCACCTGGTGCCTGATTGAATGGTTCCGCGATGGCAAACCCACCGCCGTGGGTGCAGCCACCGGCGCTGTGGCTGGCCTGGTGGGCATTACCCCCGCCGCTGGCTTTGTTTACATGCCTCAGGCGATCATTATTGGCGCTGTTGTAGCAGTTGGCTGCTACCTTGCTGTTCAAGTAAAGGCAGCGATCAAATTTGACGACTCCCTTGATGCATTTATGGTGCACGGGGTGGGTGGCACCATTGGTGCCCTGTTAACTGGTCTTTTGGCGGTGCCAGCCTTGGTGCCTGCGGATTATTTCCCTAAATCGGCTGAAATCCTGGCCAGCAGCGGCAATCTGGGTCTTTTCATCGCCCATTGCAAGGCAGTTTTGATCTCTTATGGCTTTGTCGGCCTCGGCACCGCTGTGATTCTCTGGATCCTTGGCGCCACCATCGGTCTGCGGGTATCCCCCCAGGACGAGAGCCGCGGCCTGGACTATGTCGCCCATGGAGAAGAGGCCTACGATCCTATGAACAGCTGATCCGCCCATGAAACTGATTAAAGCGATTCTGCGTCCAGGCAAGCTGGATGAAGTGAAGCGGGCCCTGGTCGATCTTGATATCGTTGGCATGACTGCCTTCGAAGTCCGGGGTTTCGGGCGTCAAAAGGGACAGGTGGAGCGCTACCGGGCCACTGAGTTCAAGGTGGATTTTCTGCCCAAGGTGATGGTTGAGGTGGTGGTGGACGACGAAAAGCTGGATGCCGCCCTGGCGACAATTCAGCAGGCTGCCCAAACCGGCGAGATCGGCGACGGGAAAATTTTTGTTCTCCCTGTGGAAAATGCCGTGAGGATCCGCACCGGCGAATCCGGCACAATCGCCGTCTAACCCTCCTTTCTTGAAAGATTCTCAGGCATTAAATCAAAGCGTCTAATTTTTGTGGAGATCATCAAAACCCCGATTCAGCCAAGTTACTAGCCAAGACTCCTCTGGATTTGGGATTTACTCTTATCCTCCCTGGTTACCAGTCAAGAGTTACCGCCGGATCGAGCATTTATCTCGATCCGGA
>DGYA01000121.1:11931-21310 GCA_002396505.1 Cyanobacteria bacterium UBA5018
CATTTATCTCGATCCGGATTTTTTAGCCAAAATTTTTTTTATTGGATATTCATTAGCCGCTGCATCCTCTATCAAAATCCCCTCCAACGGAAACCACGCCGCTCAAGGCCTAATTTGCTCTACTAATTCTGATAAAATTTTTTTAAAAAATTCCCAGCATATTAAGCTGCGATAATTGCCGGAGTTTTTTATTTGGATGGGTTCTGGCCCACTTTATTGAGCTGCATGATGCGCCGATCCAAAAGCAGTAGCCCCAGCACTGTTGTAACGGTAACCATCAGCACCAATGCCGAAAACTCCACCCGATTGATCAAGCCGGCAGCTAGGGCTGTAGTGGCGAACACCAGCCCCGGCAGTCCCCTGGGAATCAAGCCAAACACCACCAGCTGGCGATCTACGCCCCTAGCCCTGTCGGCGCCACTAACCCCCAGTCCGCAGATCAGCTTGCTGAGCAGACCTAGAGCTACCAGGGTCAGGGCCAACAACCAGGCCTTGGGTTGTAGCAGCGTCTCCGCTGACAATCTCATGCCCACGCTGATGAAGTAAAGGGGCAAAAACACCTCCGAGAGCACCCCCAGCACCTGGCTCACCTCGCCATTCACCGGCGCCAGCCTATTGAGCAAAATCCCCCCCCAAAGCGCTCCCAGCAAGGAGGTAAATCCAGAGATCTCCCCCAGCCAAGCCGAGCCGATCAACAGGATCAGAACCGTCAAAGCATCCAACTTCTGGCTAGGTCGCTGCCGGCCCCACCAGCCGCTCAACCAATAGCTCGCCGCTGCGGCTAACAACCCTATCCATAGGGATGCTCCAGCCTGGCTGCCCTTGGCCAGGGAGGAGCCGCCACTGGCCATTGCCAGGCTGAGCAGGCCGATGGCGGGCAGGTCGTCCAGCACCGATACCGCCACCAACAATCGGCCTGAGGGGCTGCGTAGGGCTGAGCGCTGGCTCAGCAAGCGCAGGGTGACGCCGGTACCAGTGGCGCTCAATACCGCTAGACACAACCAGGCGGTGGGCGCCGCCATGGCAAACCAATGGGTCAGGGGCCAGAAGGCCAGCAACGGAGTGAGACAACTGAGACCCACCAGGCGCAGGATTGTGAAGGCGCTGGCAGAGAGCAGATCTGAGCGCACCTCCATGCCCACTTGAAAGAACAGCGTCAGCACCCCCAGCTCGGTAAGGCCGCTCAGGGGGGCGATCGATGCGAATGGCAGCAGCGTGTTGCCCAGGGCAAAGCCCACCAACAGCTCCAACACGATCGCCGGCACTGCCCAGCGGGCCAACCTGCCCGCCAACAGTCTGGCGATCAGCAAGCCGATCATCAGGATCAACAGCGTGGTTAGCAGGGAGGGAACGCCCAACTTTCAACAGCACTTCCTGGGGGGCTAGCCTAGAGAGGGCTAGGGTTTAGCCAGTTTCAGCTTGCAGGTGTGCAGCGATCATTTTCCGCCATCAGCCAGCTGAGAAGAGTGCTGATCGGCGCCCCCCTGCCCACCAGCGCCCACGCCGAGGAGCGGTTCAACAACGCTGAAGCCCTAGCGATCCTCAGTTCCGATGCCCTCTCCTCCGTGGCCTATGCCACCCAGGAGATCGTGCTGGTGCTTGGCATGGCCGGAGCGGCTGCTTTGCAGTTCACCCTGCCGATCACAGGCCTGATCCTGGGCCTGATGGCGATCGTGGCCGTGAGCTACCGGCAGACGATCAAGGCCTACCCATTTGGCGGTGGTTCCTACCGGGTGTCCCAGGACA
This sequence comes from Cyanobacteria bacterium UBA5018, assembly GCA_002396505.1. Classification (GTDB taxonomy): domain Bacteria; phylum Cyanobacteriota; class Cyanobacteriia; order PCC-6307; family Cyanobiaceae; genus UBA5018. The sequence goes on from DGYA01000121.1 coordinate 13,678, forward strand.
ACCTCGGTAAATTGCCTGGCCTGGTGGCGGGGGCATCCCTGTCGATTGACTATGTGCTTACTGTGGCGGTGAGTGTGGCGGCCGGTATTGCCGCGCTCACTTCCTATTTCCCGAATCTGGAACCCGAGCGGGTGTTGCTCTGCTTGGTGGCCATCGCTCTGGTGATGGTGGCCAACCTGCGGGGGGTGAGCTCCAGCGCCAAGCTACTCAGCGTGCCCACCTACCTATTCATGGTATTGGTGTTCACCCTGCTGATCGGTGGAGCCGTGAAGGCTGGCCTAGGCCAATTGCCTGGCATTGAATTAGCTCAGCAGCAGCAACTGCTGGATATGAATCATCAAGGGGAGCTCACGGCCCTGGGCCCTGTCCTGCTGATGAGAGCCTTCAGTTCAGGATGCGCTGCCCTCACCGGCATCGAGGCTATTAGTGACAGTGTTACCGCCTTCCGCCCCAGCGAGTGGCGCAATGCCCGGCGGGTGCTGGTGGTGATGGTAACGATGCTGGCGCTGATGTTCGGCGGTATCAGCGTGCTAGCCCAGCACACGGGGGTGGTCTATGTGGAGAACGGCCCCACCCTCTTGTATCAACTAGGTGAACAGGTTTTTGGCAACGGCCCGCTGTTGCTCTTCTTACAATTAGCCACCTTGCTGATTCTGTTGCTGGCCGCCAACACGGCCTATGCAGACTTTCCACGTTTGGCAGCTTTCCTTGCCCAGGACGGATTTCTGCCTCGCCAGTTGGCCTCAATGGGCGATCGCCTGGTGTTTAGCAACGGCATTTTGGCTCTCAGTGGCCTGGCTGGCCTGTTGTTGGTGATTTTTCAAGGCAGCGTAACCAGGCTAATTCCTCTATATGCGGTGGGGGTTTTCCTCAGCTTCAGCTTCTCCCAAGCCGGCATGGTTGTGCACTGGTGGAAGCTGCGCCAGGAGAGCGGCAGTTGGCTGCCCCGCGCCCTGATCAATGGCTTGGGGGCCACGATCACCGCCATTGTTGGAGGAGTTCTTCTCTACAGCAAGTTCAGCCAGGGGGCTTGGCTGGTGGTGCTGGCCATCCCGCTTTTAGTAGCTGTCTACCTCAAGATCAAAAACCACTACAACTATGTGGCCAAGCGCCTGCGTATGGCCAATGATGTACTACTTAAGTTGCCCAGTCGTCCTAAGGAAGGCGGAGCTCCCACCGTGGTGCTGGTGGGCCAGCTGCACCGCGGCAGCTTTGAAGCAATCCGTTTTGCCTGTACTATTGCCAGCGAACTAGTGGCTGTACATGTAGAACTGAGCAGTGATCGAGGCGAGCGTTTTCGGGAACAGTGGCAGCGTCAAGTGCCAGGCGTGCCGCTAGTGATTCTGGATTCTCCCTACCGCTCCTTAGTAGATCCGGTACTAAAATTTGTCGCAGACTTTGAAAAGCAACATCGCCCCAGCCGCGATCGTTTTTGCGTTATAGTATTACCAATTTTTGTAACCCGTTATCGCTGGGAAAATTTACTGCACAACCAAAGTACTATCTTTCTCCGCAACGCACTGAGGGCGCAAGGCACTCGTGTGGTAACCACCGTGGGCTTCCACCTTTAAGCAGTACCTGAAAACCATGCCTTGGCCGGCCGAGCAGACCGACTTACTTCGCCCAGCCAAAATTTATTCGTCTCGTGGCCTGCTAAAGACATTCTCCCACCTAGATTTTTCGCCATCTGGCCCGCTAAACAAGTCGCCCGCCTAGAACATTTGCTATTGGCTGTTTTGTCATGCAAAAAAATTGGCCAACCAAAATAAATTGGCTGGCCGCGTGATTAGTCTTGCCAAACAGAAGCAGCTTCCCTGCAAATATGTCAGTCGGAGCTGCCGGGCCCATTGTGTAGCGATACTGCCAAGATTTAGCCTACGGCGGCTGGCTGTCTTTGTTCGGTGGACTGGCCATCAGCGGCAGCAGCTGGGCTGGCGGCATCGCTGCTTATTAGGGCCTGCTCAGCAGCCGCGGCTTTCTTTTCCTTGGAGGCATTGATGCCACCACGGATGCTGCCGGCGGCCAGCATCTCTTCGGCCACGGCTTCAGTGCGGACAGCACTGGGCACTGGCCGATAGCCCTGGGGTGCCAGGGCATGGCCGCGGAGCACAGAGCCCAGGGTCAGCATGGTTAGCTTGAGCTGCTGCCATGGATTCATTACAACAACACGCTTATACAGGTAACTGTCGAAAGTGAGCTTTTGCACATCTTTGTCATCACACATTTCCACAAAAGCCTCGCGGGCCGAGTCATTTCTGTAGAAAATATTTTGCAGAATTTCCAGAACCTTGTAGGTGGCTCCGTACTGCTTGTCCCAGATTTTCAAATAAACCTTAAGATCTTTCTCGCTGGGAATCTTGCTGCCATTGCTGCTTGCCTTAACCACCTGCTCTGCGCACATGCGCCCACTTTTGGCGGCAAAATAGATACCTTCACCGGAGCTCTTAGTGACATATCCGGCTGCATCGCCCACCAGGGCCATCCGGCCGACGACGCGCCTAGGGCGGGGATGCTCAGGAATTGGATGAGCCTCAACCTTGATCACCTCGCCATTGAGCAGGCGCTTTTTAGCCCGCTCGCGGATGCCAACCTGCAGGCTCTTGATCAAGGACTGATTCTCCTGCATGGTACCTGTGCCGACGGCAACATGGTCATACTTGGGGAAAACCCATGCATAAAAGTCAGGGGAGACATCAGTTCCCACATACATTTCGGCTAGATTTTCATAATATTTCATCTCTTCCGGTGGCAACTTAATGCGCTCCTGGAAAGCGATTGCCACGTTGTAATCGCCTGCATCCATTGCCTTGGCTACCCTGCTGTTGGCGCCATCAGCGCCAATGATTAGGTCTACCTCGAGAGATTTAGCTTCGCCAGTGGCGGCACCAGCGGCATAGTCTGAATAGGTGAGTGTGTAGGGACCTTGGCGCTGGTTGCCGGTTTCGATCTTGGTGACAAGACCATTGATAAGATTGGCGCCAAGCTTGGCCGCGCGGTTCCGCAGGTAGTCGTCTAGTACTTCCCTGCGGCACATGCCAATATATTCGGCCTGGTTATCCAGGTGAATATCCACCTCACGGTTAGAGGGTGAGATCATGCGCATATTGCGCACCTTGCGGTCAATTATTTCCTCGGGAATCTCGAACTCGCTCACCATGCATAGCGGGATGGCGCCGCCGCAGGGTTTGGCGTTGTCGAGCTTGCGTTCGAACAGCCAGGTTTGGATACCGGCCTTGGCGAGCACTTCAGCGGCACAGGAGCCACTAGGACCGCCGCCCACCACTGCCACACGCAACATCGGAAAATTGCTCCGCCAAGGAAGGACTTAACCTGGAAGCTAACACCACTGCAAGGGCTGTCGGGGCTCCTTAACAATGGCGGTCAACTAACGCCCTCGCCGCCCGCTACCGGCCGCCATAGCTCGATCCGCCAGGTACTACCGCCCGATCAGCCCCGCAACCATTCCTTCCTAAAGCCGGCCTCCTAGGATCCTCGTCTCCTATGGATCCGGAGCCGGGCAGCCGAGGTGATCGTCGACGACATCCCGGTGGCCCGTCGCAGCAAGCCGCCGAAGCGGCCCCAAAGTGGGCTTTTTGCCTTGATCAGGCTCAGCTCCCTGGGCCTGCTGCTATCGCTGCTGGCCCTGGCGCTGATCTTCCCCGGCCCGCTGCGGCGCTTGCTGGCGGCACCTCCGGTGGCCGGCATCGCCGCCCGCCCAGGCCTCGATGGTCGCCTGCTGGGTCACTTCCCTTACCCCGAGCTGAATCGGGCTGAACTGGTGAGCGTGGCCCCTGGCCAGCAGCTGCAGCGCGATGCCGCAGACGCCCTGCTGGCCATGCAAAACGCCGCCCTCGCCGAAGGCGTCGATCTCGTGGTACTCAGTGGCTTCCGCTCCTTGGCTGATCAAAAGGCCCTGTTTTTCGACGTGAAGGCCGAGCGCAACCAGAGCGCCAGCGAAAGGGCCAAGGTGAGTGCGCCCCCCGGCTACTCGGAGCACAGCACCGGCTATGCGGTGGACCTGGGGGACGCGGCCGCTCCTGGCAGCAACCTCTCCCAGGATTTTGAGACCACGGCAGCCTTCGCCTGGCTGCGCCAGAACGCCCATAAATTTCAATTCACGATCTCCTTTACAAAAGGAAATGCTCAGGGGGTGAATTACGAGCCCTGGCACTGGCGCTTTGAAGGCACGGCCAAGGCCCTGCGAATGTTTGAGCCCGCCGATCGGCTGCAGCGCCAATGACGCCCCCTCAACAGACCAATGGCGGGGTTCGTCTGCCTGAGCTGCTGGCCCCTGCCGGCAACTGGGATGCCCTGCGGGCTGCGGTGGCCAATGGTGCCGATGCCGTCTATTTCGGCGTGGAGGCCTTCAATGCCCGTTTACGGGCAGCCAACTTTCAGCGCCAGCAGCTGCCGGAACTGATGCACTGGCTGCATCAGCGCGGCGTTAAGGGCTTCCTCACCGTGAACGTGCTGATCTTTCCGGATGAACTGGAAGATGCGGCTCAATTGGTGCTGGAGGCCAGCGCCGCCGGCGTGGATGCCCTGATCGTGCAGGACATCGGCCTGGCCCGCCTAGCCCGCAGCCTGGCGCCCCAGCTGGCGATCCATGGTTCCACCCAGATGTCAATCACCAGCGCTGCCGGGGTGGCCCAGGCTGCCGCTCTGGGCTGTGAGCGCGTGGTGCTTGCCCGCGAATTGACCCTGCGGGATCTGAGCCGCATCCAGGGCCAACTGGCTGAGCGGCGTCTGGCCATGCCCCTGGAGATGTTCGTGCATGGCGCCCTGTGTGTGGCCTATTCCGGCCAGTGCCTCACCAGCGAAGCCCTCGGTCAACGCAGTGCCAACAGGGGTGAGTGTGCCCAGGCCTGCCGGCTTCCCTATCAGTTAATTGTCGATGGCCAGGAGCGAGATCTAGGCGACCAGCGTTATCTGCTCTCCCCCCAGGATCTAGCGGCCTGGGAACTATTGCCGCAGCTGGTGGAGATCGGCATCGCCAGTCTCAAAATCGAAGGTCGGCTCAAGGACGCCAGCTACGTGGCGGCGGTTACCGATGCCTATCGCCGCAGCCTGGATCAAACCAAGGCAGCTGCCGATCGGCAAGGACATGGCCAAATACATGGGCAAGGAAAAGAGAAAGAGAAAGAGAAAGGGAAAGAGAAAGGGAAAGAGAAAGATCAAGAACAAACAGACTTGGCTGCGGAGGCGGCTGATGCGGCTTTGTCTCCACCTGAAAGCGACCATGCTGTGGCTGAAGCCTGCGCCAACTTGGAACTGAGTTTTTCCCGGGGCCTCGGCCAAGGCTGGCTGCAGGGGGTTAACCATCGCCAGCTGGTGCATGGCCGCTGGAGCAAAAAACGCGGGCCCCTGATCGGGCAGTTGGAAAAAATCGAACCCAGTGGCTGGTGGTTACTGCGCTGCTCTCGGCAACTGAGGCCAGGTCATGGGCTGGTCTTCGAGGCGCCCAGCCCCGACCCGCTGCTGCCGCCCGAGGAGATCGGTGGAAGGGTGATGGCCGTAGAGCGGCGCCGGCCGGGCTTGCTGGCACTGCGCCTGGGGCCCGGCCGCCTGGATGCGAGTCGGCTGCGGCCCGGGGCCCCCTGTTGGCTCAGCAGTGATCCGCTGCTGGAGCGCCAGTGGCAACGCCAAGCCAACGCACCCACACCCCCTATCGCTAAACCCCTCACCCTGGCGGTGCGAGGCCAGCTGAATCAACCGCTTGAACTGATCCTGATCGCCGTGGCTAACCAGGAGCTGCCGTCCCCCTTGGTGCTGCGCTCCCAGCTGCCACTGGCGGCGGCCACCGGCAGCGGCCTAGACCGCCAGCGACTGGAAGCTCAACTGGGGCGCCTGGGGGGCAGCGGTTGGCGGCTGGCTTCCCTGCAGCTGGATCTGCCGGACAACCTGTTCCTGCCGGTGGCCGAACTCAACCGGCTGAGGCGCCAACTGGTAGCAGAACTCGCCGAACTAATTACCTCAGCTCCAGCCTCTACCTCTACCTCAGCCTCAGCATCTGTCGCTCCCAGTAGCTGGGTGTCCAGTGATTTACCTAGTCTCCAGAGCGCCCAATTGAGCACCGCTGGCCAGCCAGATGGTTACCCAGCAACCTGGATAGCCAAAGCGTCAGCCAGCGGGCCAGCCAGCCCACTCAACCCAGCTGGGGCCGAGCCGGCCCTGCATGTGCTGGTGAGATCTTTGCAGCAGTTGGAGGCCCTGCAGGGCTTGCCGTTGCGGTCTGTGATCGCCGAACTGGAGCAGCCGCGGGAAATGCGGGAGGCGGTGGCCATCGGCCGGGGTTGCTGGCCCGATGGCCTCTGGTTGGCCGGCGCCAGAATTACGCGCCCAGATGAGGCCTGGAGTCTCGAACCGCTGCTGCGTGCTGAGCCCAGTGGCTACCTGGTGCGCAATGCCGATCAACTGGAGCGGCTGACGCCAGTGGCCCCATGCATCGGCGATTTCGCCTTGAATGTGGCTAATCCGTTGACCGCCGCCTGGTTCCTGGATCACTGGGGGTTACAGCGGATCACCGCCAGCTATGACCTTGCCCTGCCCCAACTGCTGCAGTTGGTGGCCGGCTGCCCCAGTGGCAGCCTGGAGGTGACTGTGCATCAGCACATGCCCCTGTTCCACATGGAGCACTGCCTGTTCTGTGCCTTTCTCAGTGATGGGCATGACCACACCGACTGCGGCAGGCCCTGTGAGCAGCACAAGGTGCTGCTGAGGGATCGCAGTGGCGCTGAACATCCACTGCGGGCAGATCTCGGTTGCCGCAACACCCTGTTCAATGCCAGGGCCCAAACCGCAGCCGAGGCCCTGCCCCAGCTGCGCAAGGCTGGGGTGGGCCATCTGCGGTTGGAGTTGCTGGACGAGATCGCCGCCCAGGCCAGGCTCAGGGTGGAACAGTACCTCGCCGCCCTGGCTGGGCGGCTCAGCGGCAGGGAGCTGTGGCGCAGCGAGCAACTGGACAGTCGGCTGGGGGTGACGCGCGGCAGCCTCAAGGCCAGTCGCTAGCCCCAAAGTTCAGTCGATGAGAGGACTGGCCCCAGGCAGTAGCGCCAAGTAGCGGCGCCAAGCAGTGGAAACGCAATATTCAAGCTCTGAAGCCGTTGGCCGCGAGACAGCCTTTAGCATCTGGGCCGAGTCCGGCTCAGCCAGGGACTGGCCAGTAAGCACCTGCCCAGTCAGCGCCAGCGGGCAAAGGATAGCCGCCCAGGTTTGAAGGCTCTCTTAACGTTGGCGGTGGGGGCGTGACGTACAGTGAATCGTTGATCACTGGTTTGCACCAAACCCAAGCGCAGGTTTGATCGAGTCCGAGCTGGATCTTGGCACAGGTTCTCCCGGTGACGGGTGGGGCCCTACCCCTGATAGCTGCTTGTCACCGATAGAATCAACTGCTGGTGATGATTCGGTAACGGGTCATTACAGGGAATGTTTTGAGGCGATTGTGTTCAAGCGGACCCCTTCCGGTCCCGTGCATCAGGTTCCGATCCATCAGGTTTCGATAAACCCAAGGCCTAGCAATGCTGGCCTGCTTATCAGATTCCTTATCTACCCACGATTTTGTCTTCATGAGCGGCGCACACACTGGCACGCCGATTCGCAATATCGCGATCATTGCCCACGTTGACCACGGCAA
>DGYA01000121.1:21488-47483 GCA_002396505.1 Cyanobacteria bacterium UBA5018
CACGTTGACCACGGCAAGACCACGCTCGTAGACGCGCTGCTTGCCCAGTCGGGCATCTTTCGCGACAACGAGGCGGTGCCCACCTGCGTGATGGACTCCAACGATTTGGAGCGGGAGCGTGGTATCACCATTCTCTCCAAGAACACCGCCGTAGATTACGAAGGAATTCGTATCAACATTGTTGATACCCCTGGCCACGCCGATTTCGGTGGCGAAGTGGAGCGGGTGCTGGGCATGGTGGATGGCTGTCTGTTGATTGTCGATGCGAACGAAGGCCCGATGCCCCAAACGCGCTTCGTGCTTAAGAAAGCGCTGGAAAAAGGGCTACGCCCCATCGTATTTGTCAATAAGATTGACCGGGCCAGGGTGGATCCCGAGATCGCCGTAGACAAGGTGCTCGATCTATTCTTAGAGCTGGGAGCAGATGACGATCAGTGCGATTTTACCTACCTATTTGGTAGCGGCATGGCCGGCTATGCCAAGCCGGATATGAAGACTGAAAGCGACAGTATGCGCCCTCTCTTCGATGCCATTCTGCGCCACGTTCCACCGCCGGTAGGCGATCCCCAAAAGCCACTGCAATTACAGGTAACCACACTCGACTACAGCGATTTCTTGGGCCGGATCATGATCGGCCGCATTCATAATGGCAGCATTAAGGCTGGCCAGCCCGCCGCCTTAATTCGCGATGACGGCAAGATCAAGCGCGGTCGGATCAGCAAACTGCTGGGCTTTAAGGGCCTGCAGCGGGTTGAAATCGAGGAGGCCTCCGCCGGCGATCTAGTGGCCGTATGCGGTTTTGATGAGGTCAATATTGGCGAGACCATCGCCTGCCCCGACAACCCGGAGGCCCTGCCGCTGATCAAGGTGGATGAACCCACCCTGCAAATGACCTTTGTGGTCAACGATTCTCCCTTTGCCGGTAAGGAAGGCAAGTTCGTTACAAGCCGTCAGATTCGTGACCGGCTGCAGAAGGAGCTGCTCACCAATGTGGCCCTGAGGGTAGAGGACACCGATTCCCCCGATCGTTGGGCTGTCAGTGGCCGCGGTGAACTGCACCTGGGCATCTTGATCGAAACGATGCGCCGCGAAGGCTACGAGTTTCAGGTCTCCCAGCCCCAGGTGATTTACCGCACCATCAACGGCACCCCCAACGAACCATTCGAAACCCTGGTGCTGGATGTGCCGGAGGAATCAGTGGGCTCCTGCATTGAAAAGCTCGGCATCCGCAAGGCGGAGATGCAGAACATGGAAAACACCAATGATGGCCGCACCCAGCTGGAATTCATCGTTCCCTCCCGGGGCTTGATTGGTTTCCGTGGTGAATTCATCCGAGCCACCCGCGGCGAGGGCATAATGAGCCACTCCTTCCTCGATTACCGGGAGATGCAGGGTGACTTTGATACCCGGCGCAATGGGGTTCTCATTTCCTTTGAAGAAGGTGTAGCCACCTTCTATGCACTAAAAAATGCCGAGGATCGAGGACAATACTTTATTAGCCCTGGCGTCAAAGTGTATAAGGGCATGATCGTGGGCGAAAACAACCGTCCCCAGGATCTGGAGATCAACGTTTGTAAGACCAAGCAGCTCACCAACATGCGATCTGCCGGTGCTGAAGAACTAGATACCCTACAGGCTCCCTTGCAAATGACCCTAGAAAGAGCTCTAGAGTATATTGGCCCCGACGAAATGCTCGAGGTTACACCCGAATCGATTCGGCTCCGCAAATTGCCGGCCAAGAAGGCCGCCAAGCGCTGAATCCTCTGATCCTGGCCCTGCACAAGCTTTAGCCTGTACAGGGCCAGCTAACCGATGATCAATAGTTGAGCTCATTCCCCTACTGAGCATCGTTCTGTGCGCTGCCCTATCTAGCATTGCCCTACCTAGCACTGCACTACTGTACGCTACCCTACTGAGTAGGACAGCGAGTACCGTCCAGGTGCATACTTACTTGTTGGGTACTTACCTGCTGAGTACTTACCTGCTGAGTACTTACCTGCTGAGTACTTGCTTGCCGAGCGTTGCGCTACTAAGTCCTATGCTGGCGAGGGTTCACTTTAGGGGATCTCGAAAAATGCCGGCTTAGAACCAAGCTAGTGACTGAGACCCCTTTGGCGACAGGCGCTACTGGCCCAAGCTGCGCCACCAGAGCCGATTTTTCGAGATGCGCTTTAGATTATTGCCCCACGGAATATCATTCCGCCGTACATTATTCTATAATGCCTGTCACATTAGGCTGGAGCAAGTGTGGGGGTAGATCGTGCAGGATGAGGAGCTGCAGCTTTTGGCAGATCCGAGGTTGGCGGAGGCAAAACAGCTGTTCAATGCAGGTGAATGGCATGACTGCCACGACCTGTTTGAGGAGCTATGGCATGAAACCTGTGGTCCAATGCGGCCCGTATTGCAGGGAATCCTGCAGGTGGCCGTGGCCCAGCTACATCTGGAGCGGGGCAACGGCCGTGGGGCGATGATCCTGTTTGGCGAGGGGTTGGGGCGGTTGCAGACCTGCGGCGATCAGGCCCTGGAAATTCCCCTAGAGCCCCTGCGCAGCTGCATCCGCAGCCGGCTCCAGGCCCTGCAGAGTGACCAGTCTCTACAGGACCTGCCAATACCTCACCTGGGCCAGGGCCAGGGGGGCGAAGCTGACAATCTGTAAATTGCAAACAAATCCCATGGGGGAAGCGAGCGCTTGGGCATGATGCGATTACTTCTCTATCAATGCGGCGGCTTGGGTTGGCGTCTTAACTCGTCCCGGGCGGCCGCCAGGGTTGTCCTTAGCTGCCTGGGCTTGCTAGTGGGGCTGGTCACAGCCGTCCAGGCCCAGGGGACTCCCGCCCCGCTTGGGCCCAGCCCAACCCCTGGCCAGGTCACCATAGAGTCGGATTTGCAGCGTGCCGACAACAGGACCGGCGTGATCACAGCCACTGGCAACGTGCGCATCGTCTATCCAGAACAGAAAGTGGTGGCCACCGCCCGGCAAGCCCAATACTTCAGCAAAGAGGGGCGCGTAGTGCTCAGTGGAGACGTGGATGTGGTACAGACCGACGGCCACTCCCTGCGCGCTGAGCGGGTGACCTATGACCTGAATAGCCAGCGGTTGGTGGCCGAGCCCCCCAGCCATGAGCAGGTATTTAGCAAGGTGCGCCTGCCACCTCGCAAAAATGCTCCAGTTACCGGTTTCCAGTCCACCAGTCCCCTGTCCACCAGTCCTAAATCCGTAAGTCCCCAATCCAGCGGTCTCAACTCCACTGGGGCTCAATCCAGCGAGGCTCAGCCCACCAACTATTCGAGCCGCTCTCAAGCCTCCAGTGCCACTCCATGAGTTTGTTGCTGGATCAGGTAACCCTCAGCCTCGGGGGCAGGCAGCTGGTTAACCAAGTGACCCTGGAGCTACATCCAGGAGAGGTGGTGGGTCTGCTGGGCCCCAACGGTGCCGGCAAGACCACCACCTTCAATTTGGTGACTGGGCTGCTGCGTCCGAATAGGGGTCAGGTGCTGCTGGATGGCGAAGCTGTTCAAGCCCTGCCGATGCCGATGCGGGCGCGGCGGGGCATTGGCTATCTGCCCCAGGAAGCCAGTGTTTTCCGCCAGCTCAGCGTGCGTGACAACCTGCGCCTGGCCCTAGAGGTGAGCCAGGCGCCCCGCTGCCTGCGCCAGCAAAGGCTGGATGACTTGATCGAAGAATTTCACCTGGGCCCTTTTCAGCACCGACGGGGCTACCAGCTTTCCGGTGGGGAACGCCGCCGCTGTGAGGTGGCTCGAGCCCTGGCAGTGGGTGAGGGCGGTCCGCGTTATCTGTTGTTAGATGAACCCTTTGCCGGTGTAGATCCGATGGCGGTGGCGGATTTACAGGCCCTGATCGGCAGCCTGCGCAGCCGTGGCATGGGGGTGCTGATCACCGATCACAACGTGCGCGAAACCTTGGCGATCACCGATCGGGCCTACATCCTCACCGAGGGACGCATCTTGGCCGCCGGCAGCTCGGCGGAGGTGGGCGCCGATCCATTGGTACGGCGCCACTATCTCGGGGAGGATTTTCAGCTGTGAGTGGAGGGATGAGTGGGGGGCAGTCCAGCCTGCGGCCCCTGCTGAGGCCATTGCTCGGTCCCTGGCGGCGACTGCCCCTGCTCGATCGCTGGCTGCTGGGGGAGCTGATCGCGCCGCTGCTGTTCGGCATCGCCGCCTTTACCGCGGTCTCCCTGTCGGTAGGAGTGGTTTTCGAACTGGTGCGCCGGGTGGCCGAATCGGGGCTGCCTGTGTGGATAGCCCTGCAGGTGCTGGGCTATCGCCTGCCCAGTTTTCTGGTGCTTTCCTTTCCGATGGCCACCCTGATGGCCACCCTGCTGGCCTACAGCCGCCTATCCAGCGGCAGTGAACTGACGGCATTGCGAAGTATTGGCGTCAGCACCCGTCGCATGGTGGCCCCCGCCCTGGCCATGGCCCTAGTGATGAGTGCGCTGACATTTGTCTTTAATGATCAAATTGTGCCCAAGGCGAATCGAGAAGCCACGATCAGTTTTGATCGGGGATTGGGTCGCGCCGTTACTGCCGCCAATGGGGAGCATGTTCTGTATCCAACCTATGGAGAGATACAGCAGCCCGATGGCAGCGTTGAAAAAGGGCTGAGTCAGCTATTCTATGCCCACAAGTTTTACAATGGCGAGATGAAAGATGTGACGGTGCTGGATTTTTCCCGTACCGGTCAACGCCAGATGTTGCAGGCCAATAGGGCTCGCTGGAACGACAGAGAGGGCATGTGGGAATTTCTTGATGGTCGCATTACCAGTGTCGAGATCGGCAGCAGCGCCCTCACCACCAGCGCCCGCTTCGATCGCTACCTCTATCCGATGAGCCGCAACCCGATTCGGATCGCCGAGCTGCCCACCGACGCCAGCGTGATGACAGTGGCAGAAGCCCGTCGGGCCGAGCGGCTGCTGCGGGAGGCTGGCAACCAACTCGAATCCAGGCGCCTGAGGGTGCGGATCCAGGAAAAGTTCGCCTTTCCGGCCATCTGTCTGGTGTTCGGGCTGATTGGTAGCAGCCTGGGGGTGAGGCCCCATGTGCGCACCAGCCGCAGCCAGGGCTTTGGCATCAGTGTGTTGCTGATCTTTGGCTACTACTTGATGTCGTTTATCTTCAGCTCCCTGGGCATCAAGGGAGCCCTGCTGCCGATCGGGGCCGCCTGGCTACCAGTTTTGATCGGCCTTGGTGGCGGTCTGTGGCTGCTGCGCCAAGCCAGCCGCTGAAATTTGGCTCACAGGGCAGACTGGGGGAACTATTTCTCAATTGCTGCTGATGCTGGGGCTGCCGCTCTCTGACGACCCGGTGATCGCCCTGGGCTTGTTGGCTTTTGCCCTGCTGCTGCTGGTGCTGCCCATCTCCTTCTGGGCGGTCAGTGGCGGCCGTTCCAGTGGCCTGGTGCGGCTGCTGGTGGCGGCAGCCAACCTGGCCCTCACCGCCCAATTGGTGCTGCGCTGGTGGGATGCGGGCCACTTTCCGATCAGCAATCTGTATGAATCGCTCTGCTTCCTGGCCTGGGGCTGCACCCTCACCCAGTTGCTGGTGGAGCGCAGCTGGAGCTCGCCCCTGGTGCCGGCAGCCGCTACGCCGATGGCCTTGGGCTGTGTGGCCTTCGCCAGCTTCGCGCTGCCCGATCGACTGCAGGAGGCCTCTCCCCTGGTGCCCGCCCTGCGCTCCAGCTGGCTGGTAATGCACGTAAGCGTGATCATGATCAGCTATGCAGCCCTGTTGGTGGGCTCGCTTCTGTCTGTAGCGGTGCTGTTCACAGACCGGGGCAATGAATTGCAACTGCGCAGCAATTCGATCGGCAGCGGTTCCTTTCGCCAAGCCCGCCTGGCCCTGGATGGTCCGCAAGTGGAGGCAGGCCAGTTCAAATTGAGCAGCGAAAGCATCGGCATCGCCGAGACGCTCGATTCACTCAGTTACCGCACGATCACCGTTGGCTTTTTGCTGCTATCGGTGGGATTGGTAAGCGGTGCCGTGTGGGCCAACGAGGCTTGGGGCAGCTGGTGGAGCTGGGATCCCAAGGAAACCTGGGCTCTGATCTGCTGGCTGGTCTATGCCGCCTACTTGCATACTCGCTTGATTCGCGGCTGGCAGGGCCGCAAACCGGCCATCGTGGCCAGCGCCGGCCTGGTGGTGATCGCTGTTTGCTACATCGGCGTTAATTTACTAGGAATTGGGCTGCATAGCTACGGCTGGTTTTTCTCCGACTGAGCATATTTATTGCCGCAGCCTGCACATTGCCCTTCCAAGCGGGCGATCTGCGCAATCAAAAAAACTTTACAAAAAACCCCTGGACCGTCAGCGCGAAGCTGGCGTTGCAGGGGCTTGGGATTCTCTAGGGGCTGGTGGCAGTAGCTGCTGGGCCCCCATGGCTGTTGGCCGCTGAGGGCTGGGTTGGTGGGGCTAGGGGTCTCTGGGCCCGTTAGGGGTCTCTGGGCCCGTGAGGTCTATGGGCCCAGGCGAGATCAGGCTGGTCGCTTGCTGTTGCGAATGCCGGTTATGGCGTCGGCGTAGTCGGGTTGGTTGAACACCCCGGAGCCACTAACGATGGCATTGGCACCGGCTTCGATCACCTTCCAAGCGTTCTCGGCCTTGATGCCACCGTCCACTTCGATCCAGGGATCGAGACCCTTTTCGTCGCACATGCGGCGCAGATCGCGAATCTTTTGCACCTGGCTCTCAATGAAGCTCTGGCCACCGAAACCGGGGTTGACGCTCATGATCAGCACCAGGTCGCAGAGCTCCAGGCAGTACTCCAGGCTGTCCAGGGGGGTGCCGGGGTTGAGCACGGCACCGGCCAACTTGCCGAGATCCTTGATCTGACCGAGGTTTCGGTGCAGGTGAGGACAGGCTTCCACCTGCACGGAAATGATGTCGGCGCCGGCCTTGGCGAATTCCGGCACATATTTTTCGGGCTCCACGATCATCAGGTGAACGTCGAGAGTCTTTGCGGTGACCGGGCGCAGGGCCTGCACGATCAGGGGGCCGATGGTGATATTGGGCACAAAGCGCCCGTCCATCACATCGACATGGATCCAGTCGGCGCCGGCTTCATCCACAGCGCGCACATCCTCACCAAGGCGTGAGAAGTCTGCGGAAAGAATCGATGGCGAGACCACCAGCTGCTTGCTGCCCATGGACTCCAGAAAGGCGAGGGATGGCCGGGATCCTACGGATAGGCCCGGGATGGCACTGATACAGTTGCGCGTGCTTCGGTGGTGAAAGGTCCTGCGGCGCTTGCCCCCTAGCCCGCTTACTACCTCTTATTGCCACTCCAGCGAAGCGCCATCTTCTTCTCCCTGCCGGATCACTGTGGATCGCACCCTCATCCAAGAAATTCTCGAGGTCGTCGAACAGGCCGCCATCGCATCCGCCGAACTTACCGGCTTGGGCCTGAAAAATGAGGCTGATGCCGCCGCTGTAGAAGCCATGCGCACCCGCATGGGCCAGATCCAGATGCAGGGCCGCATTGTGATTGGCGAGGGCGAAAGGGATGAGGCCCCGATGCTCTACATCGGTGAGGAGGTGGGCAGCGGCACTGGCCCCGGCGTCGATTTCGCCGTGGATCCCTGCGAGGGCACCAACCTCTGCGCCAACGCCCAGCGCGGTTCGATGGCCGTACTGGCCGCCTCCGACCGGGGCGGGCTGTTCAACGCCCCCGACTTCTACATGAAGAAGCTGGCCGCTCCCCCGGCCGCCAAGGGCAAGGTGGACATCCGCAAGTCGGCCACTGAAAACATTCAGATCCTCAGCGAGGCCCTGGGAATGGCCGCCAGTGAACTGGTGATCGTGGTGATGGACCGCGCCCGCCACAAGGACCTGATCGCCGAAATCCGCGCCACCGGCGCCCGCGTTCAGCCCATCTCAGACGGCGACGTGCAAGCCGCTATCGCCTGTGGCTTTGCCGGCACCGGCACCCATGCCCTGATGGGCATCGGCGCCGCTCCTGAGGGGGTGATCTCCGCCGCCGCCCTGCGGGCCCTCGGTGGTCACTTCCAAGGCCAGCTGGTCTATGACCCGGCCGTGGCCCAAACCAGTGAGTGGGAAGGCCTCACCCGCGAGGGCAACCTGGCTCGCCTGGCCGAGATGGGCATTGCCGATCCCGACAAGGTGTACGAGGCCGAGGAGCTGGCTTCGGGTGAAAACGTGGTATTCGCTGGCAGCGGCATCACCGATGGCCTGCTGTTCCACGGGGTCAAGTTCGAGAAGGATTGCGTCCGCACCAGCTCCCTGGTGATCAGCACCCTTGACAACACCGCCCGGTTCACCAATACGGTGCACATCAAGCCCGGCGCCCAGAGCATTGCTCTGAGCTGATTCCAACTGTTCGGAACCCGGATCACGTCAATTCTGCCTCCATGCACATAGCTGTAGTCGGCCTGAGCCATCGCACGGCTCCGGTTGAGATCCGGGAGCGCCTCAGCATCCCGGAGCAAACCATGGAGGCTTCGCTGCAGAAGCTGCGCTCCGACGAGCAGGTGCTGGAGGCCTCCATCCTCAGCACCTGCAACCGGCTGGAGATCTACACGCTGCTGCGCCACCCTGACCAGGGCCTATCGGCGGTGGGGCAATTCCTCAGCCAGCACTCGGGGCTGGCGGTGGCTGAACTAACGCCCCACCTTTTCACCTACCACCACCAGGAGGCGGTCGCCCACCTGATGCGGGTGGCAGCGGGCCTGGATTCGCTGGTGCTGGGGGAGGGTCAAATCCTCTCCCAGGTGAAAAAAATGGTGCGCCTTGGCCAGGAGCACCGCTCGGTGGGTCCGATCCTCAACCGCCTGCTCAACCAGGCGGTGAGCACGGGCAAACGGGTGCGCACCGAAACAAACCTCGGCACCGGGGCGGTTTCGATCAGTTCAGCGGCTGTCGAGCTGGCCCAGCTGAAGGTGGGCCAGGCCCGAGGCCTCGATGATTTGGTGCCCCTGGACCAGGAGCAGGTGGCCGTTGTCGGCGCAGGCCGCATGGCCCGTCTACTGCTGCAGCACCTGCAGGCCAAGGGCTGCCGTGGCGTGGTGCTGCTGAATCGAACCGTCAGCCGGGCGGAAGCCCTGGCGGCCGATTTTCCGGCGCTGCCGGTGCAATGTCGTCCCTTAGACGATTTTGACCATTGTCTGAGCACCTGTTCCCTGGTGTTCACCAGCACGGCCTCCGAGGATCCGATCATCACCGCCGAGCGGCTCAGTGCCCTGAACCGGCGCAGCTCCTTGATGCTGGTGGATATCGGCGTACCGCGCAACATCAGTGCTGATGTGGTGCATCTGCCCGGCGTGCAGGCCTACAACGTCGATGATCTCCAGGAGGTGGTAGCCCGCAACCAGGAGGCGCGCCGCGAGATGGCGGCGGAGGCGGAGGGGTTACTGGAGGAGGAGTCGCGCCTGTTCCTGGAATGGTGGGATGGCCTGGAGGCGGTGCCGGTGGTAAATCGCCTGCGGCGCCAACTGGAGGACATCCGCGAACAGGAATTGCAAAAGGCCCTCAGCCGCATGGGGCCAGATCTATCGGCCCGGGAGCGCAAGGTGGTGGAGGCGCTCAGCAAGGGGATTATCAACAAGATCCTGCACACCCCTGTCACCAACCTGCGGGCCCCCCAGCCCCGCCCCCAGCGCCATGTGGCGATTCGGGTGTTGGAACAGTTGTTTGAACTCACCGAGCTCCATCCAGATGAGTGATCGGGCACAACAGAGCCCAGGTTGCTAAGCAAGAGCTGCCTCGTTAAGCACCCTCGACACAGCTCTGCAACAGTTCGTACCGCCTGCCGGCAAAAGGGTCGCGCACTGCTCACTCACTCAAGTACGGTCGGCCGAGCCGTCCACAGCAACCCAAGTTATGAAGCGTGTTCTGGCGATTATTCTCGGTGGCGGTGCCGGCACCCGGCTCTACCCGCTCACCAAGATGCGGGCAAAGCCCGCTGTGCCACTGGCGGGGAAATATCGGCTTATCGATATCCCGGTTAGCAATTGTATCAACTCGGAGATTAACAAAATCTACGTGTTGACCCAGTTCAACAGTGCCTCGTTGAACCGTCACCTGACCATGACCTACAACCTCTCCGCCGGATTCGGCCAGGGGTTTGTAGAGGTGTTGGCAGCCCAACAGACCCCGGATAGTCCCAGCTGGTTTGAGGGCACTGCCGATGCGGTGCGCAAATACAAGTGGCTGTTCCAGGAATGGGATGTTGATCACTATGTAATCCTTTCCGGTGACCAGCTCTATCGGATGGACTACGCCAAGTTTGTTCACCACCATATTGCAACAGGTGCCAATCTCACCGTGGGCGCCCTGCCGGTTGATCCAGTGCAGGCAGAGGGTTTCGGCCTTATGCGCACCGATAGCAATGGCGTTATCCAAGAATTCCGCGAAAAGCCCAAGGGGGCCGATCTAGAAGCGATGCAGGTGGATACCCAACAGATGGGTCTATCCGCCGAGGATGCGGCCAATCGTCCCTACCTCGCCTCGATGGGGATTTACGTTTTTAGCCGGCAGACATTGTTCGACCTGCTGGATACAAATCCCGATGCTACCGATTTTGGCAAGGAACTTATTCCGGCTTCCCTGGCAAGAGGCGATCGTCTCCAGAGCTTCCTGTTCAACGATTACTGGGAGGATATCGGTACCATTGGTGCCTTCTACGAGGCAAACCTCGCCCTAACAGAACAACCCAATCCTCCCTTCTCTTTCTACGACGAAAAGTTCCCAATCTACACCCGTCCTCGCTATCTCCCCCCCAGCAAGCTTCAGGACGCCCAAGTAACAAATTCGATCATCGGCGAGGGATCACTGCTAAAAGCATGCAGCATTCACCACTGCGTACTAGGTGTCCGCAGCCGCGTGGAAGATGAGGTGGTATTACAAGACACCCTGCTAATGGGATCTGATTTCTTCGAGTCTAACGAGGAGCGTGGATTACTGCGGGAGACAGGTGGCATCCCCATCGGTATTGGCAAGGGTAGCACTATAAAGAAAGCAATTATTGACAAAAATGTGCGAATCGGCAACAATGTCAATATTACCAACAAGGATAATATCGAAGAGGCCGATCGCCCCGAGCACAACTTCTACATCCGCAATGGCATCGTAGTGGTAGTAAAAAATGGCACCATTCCCGATGGCATGATTATTTGATATCCGGCCAATGTTGGCCAGGCAAGCAGTTCAGCCCCTTGGCCGCTTTCCTGACCAGCGTTGGCACTTGGCATCTGCTACCATTTACCCATGGGCATGCGATTGCTAGATCTAAAATAATAATTCAAAGATTAATAGCTTGAATTTATTGCGGCACAAGCCCTAGGGGGCAAGTAGTGGCCAATGGCTTGGCTAAGGCACCCTGGGATCTCTCTCTGCCTAGGGGACAAACTGCTGCTGGCGACTACAGCATTCAGCGGCGCTCGGCCGTCGCAAGCAGTCGGCGGTGATCTGAAACCAGGGCTGCAGGGGGCCCATGGTGTGGTGCTGAGCCCAAGGGAGCTAAAGGGTTTGGCTGGCGATGTGATAGCTGGGGGTCGGGGTGCCGGTGGCTGAGGTTGCCGCCGGGAGGGCTGGCGGGTTAGGTAGCAGGTGGGGCTAGGCGGAAGGAGCCGTTGGGGTGGGGTGCCGGCCAGGGTTGGGGGACAGGCTGCTGGGGGGTATGAGCTAGGGGGACCTTTGCGGCACCACAGGGCTCAATCGGCCCTGGCTTAAACTTCCCAGAGCTTACCTAGGGACAAGCCAATAAGCAGTAGCCTGCTAAACGCAAATAATCTATTTGCGGCGGCGCGAATCTATCTGCAATAGGTCGCGGACTTGCTGCACTTGTCTTGCCAAGTTTGGTTCTGTATTGAGCTTTTTTTCTATCTGTTCTACCGCATACATGACGGTGGAGTGGTCCTTGCCTCCGAAGGCTTCGCCAATGCGTGGCAGGGAAAGGTCGGTGCTTTGCCTCATCAAGAACATACCCACTTGGCGGGCCTGGCTTACCGCTCGCTTGCGGCTAGCGCTGCGCATCTCCTCTACGGTTACACCAAATACCTCAGCCACCTTATCGATCACCTGCTCTGGCTTGACATCCACATCGCCCCCATTTGGGTCGAGCATCGGTGCCACCGAGTCGACGGTCATTGGCAGGCCGGTAATCGATACGAAAGCCACTGCCCTGGTAAGAGCGCCTTCAAGTTCACGAATATTTGAGGTGAAGCGTCCGGCGATGAACTGAATCAAATCCCTGGGCAGGGACATCTGCTCCTGCTCAGCTTTCTTATGCAGGATCGCCATACGGGTTTCCATATCTGGAGGCTGGATATCGGCAATCAACCCCATCGAAAAACGAGAGATCAGCCTTTCCTGCAGGCGGGGGATTTGACTTGGTGGCCTATCGGAAGCAATCACCAACTGTCGGCCCGCTTCATGGAGAGCATTAAAGGTGTGAAAAAACTCTTCCTGGGTATACTCCTTTCCTTCAATAAACTGGATATCATCCACCAGGATCACGTCTGCGGCGCGATATTTATCGCGGAAAGACTGCATGCTATCCTTGCGGATAGCCTGAATCAAGTCATTAGTAAAAGTTTCCGTAGAAACATAAAACACTTTCGAATCTTGATTTATCTCGAGTCGGTAGTGGCCAATCGCCTGCATCAGGTGGGTCTTCCCCAGGCCGACACCGCCGCAGATGAACAGCGGATTGAACTCTCTTCCGGGCGCCTCGGCGACGGCCAGGGCAGCTGCGTGGGCCAAGCGGCTGTTTTGACCGACAACGAAGCGATTGAACACGTAGCGGGGGTTCAATCCGGGGGCCAGCCTGCGGGGGCGTTCGCCGCTGCTGCTGCTGCTGGCTGTCGGCGCTGGCTGCGCCGTGGCCAGGGCCTGGGCCTCCGGGGCCCCTGGCGCCCCAGAGCTGGCCTCCTCGCTGGTAGCCGCCACCACCAGCACCTGTACCGGCTGGCCAGCCATCTCGCTGGCAACCGCCTCAATGGTGCCTAGGTAGTTCTTGCGCAGCCAACTGCAGGCGAAGCTGCTGGGGGCCTCCAGCTCCAACTGACCCTGCTCGTAGCGGCGGCAGCGGGCTGGACGGATCCAGGTTTCGAAGGTGGGCTTGCTCAGGCTGGCCTGCAATGCCTCTTGCACCTGGTGCCACAGCTGATCTGCCTGCTGCACCGAGGGGGCTTACCTAACAGTCTCGAATATACGCAGTGCCAGGGGCGCGGGCTGTCATAGAAGATGCATTGAGCCCCAGGCGATGCAGTGTCGATGCCCTCCCGTTCTCTGAGTTGCTCTGCCGGCACAATCGCTGTACTGGCCATGCTGCTGGCCGGTTGCGATGGGCGCTTGCCCGGGTTGCCAGGCCGGCAGGAGGCCCCTGAAGCCAGAATTTCCGATGCACCGCCTAGCCCCTCGCTGCGGGCCGGCGGCAACGTGATTGTCGATGCCGTTGCCAAGGTGGGACCCGCGGTGGTGCGCATCGATACCACCACCCGGGTGATCAATCCGATCGGCGGCCTGTTTGGTCAGGGTCCCTCGATCCAGCAACAGCAAGGCCTGGGTTCGGGCTTCATCACCCGCTCCGATGGGGTGATCCTCACCAATGCCCACGTGGTTGAGGGGGCGAATGGAGTGACGGTCACCCTGCCCGATGGCCGCACTTTCAAAGGCAAAGTGCTCGGCGGTGATCCGCTCACCGATGTGGCGGTGGTGAAGGTGGTGGCCTCCAAATTGCCGGTGGCTTCCCTGGGGGATTCGGCCAAGGTGCGACCCGGCGAATGGGCGATCGCCATCGGCAACCCCCTGGGCCTGGACAACACCGTCACCGCAGGCATCATCAGTGCGATTCAGCGCACCAATGCGGTGGGAGAAGGGCAGCGGGTGCCCTACATCCAGACCGACGCCGCCGTGAATCCTGGCAATAGTGGTGGTCCGCTGATCAACGACCGCGGCGAGGTGATCGGTGTAAATACGGCGATTCGCCAGGCACCGGGAGCTGGGTTGAGTTTTGCGATCCCGATCAACACGGCGCGAGAAATTGCCGCCCAGATCGTGCAACGGGGCTATGCCAGTCACCCCTACATCGGCATTCGCCTCCAGACCCTCACCCCCCAGTTGGCCCGAGAGATCAACGCCACCACCAGCGAATGCCGGCTACCTGAAGTGAATGGGGTGGTGGTGGTGGAGGTGATGAACGGCAGCCCCGCCGCCAAGGGTGGCCTGAAGCCCTGCGATCTGATCGAGAGCGTCGGCGACACCACGGTGAAAAATCCATCCCAGGTGCAGCTGGCCGTGGATCAGGCCCGAGTGGGCCAAGAGCTGGTGGTCAAAGTTCGCCGCGGCGACCGTCGCGCCAACCTCAGCATGCGACCAGCCGAACTGCCCCACAATTCTTGATTCATCAAATTTTTTGATGCGCCACCATCTTTTATCCACCCATTGCCCTGGAGGCGAAAGTTGCTGCTCTAGATGCCCCAATTGCACTGGAGGCGCCAGTTGCCCTGGGGTCGCCAATTGGTCTGGGGTCGCCAATTGGTCTGGAGGCGCCAATCGGTGTTGAAACGCCAGTTGTTGGTGATGCGCCAGTTGGTGGTGATGGCCCGCTGGCCCGCCGCAGGGCGTTGCAAGAGTCGCTTGGCCAGGGGTCTTGGCCGCCAAAGAGCGGCGGAGATTCAACGCCGGCTCACGGATCACACCATGGCCACCTGCCGTCAATGGCGCGGCCGCCAGGGAGCTGACGCCAAAAACCAATTGGTGCTCGCCGTCGATGGCCTGGCCCCGCGGGCGGCGCGGCGCTGGGGAGAGGGCCTTGGCGTGGACAGGTGCCTCAGCCAAGGCGGCAGCGGCCTGGGCAGCCGCCTGCAGCGCCAGCTGCAACGGGCCTGGCGCGAGGGGGCCCGGCAGGTGGTGCTGATTGGCAGCGACCTACCCACATTGGCGTTGAGCGATCTGGAGTTGGCCTTTGCCGGCCTCAACTCCGCCCCCCTGGTGCTCGGTGCGGCCGCCGATGGCGGCTATTGGCTGATCGGCCTGTCACGGCCGGCAGCCAACCTTTTCTGCGGCATCCCCTGGGGCGGCGACCAGGTTTTGACGGCCACCCTCAAGGCAGCGGAGCGGCTCAACTTGGCGCCGCTGCTGCTGGATGTCCGCACCGATCTAGACCGCCCCGGCGACCTGCTGCCCTGGCGGCGCAGCCCGTGACTATGCTGGCCAAGCCGCTGATTGGATCTGCGCGGCAGCTGAACCGGCTGCCGCTGAGCGTGGTGGTGCCCGTATTGAACGAGGCCCAGCGGCTGCCGGCCCTGCTGGCCCAACTGCAACAGGCGAGCGAGCTGGTGGGCGAGGTGCTGGTGGTGGATGGCGGCAGCGAAGATGCAAGCCGCAGCATCGCCGCCCTGGCTGGGGCCCGGCTGCTGCGCCAGGGCGGGGGAAGGGGCCGCCAATTGGCGGCCGGCGTGGCGGCGGCTCAGGGCTGCTGGCTGTTGCTGCTGCACGGCGATTGCAGCCTGCCCAGGGGCTGGGATCTGGCGCTAAGACAAGCGATCCAGCAGGGCCAAACCCGCAGCCCAAAGCCAATTGGGGCAGGGGCGCGGGCCTACTGCGGGGCGCGGGCCTATTACTTCGAATTGGCGATCGGGGGGCACCAGCCTGGCTTACGGCTGGTGGAGCTGGCGGTGGCCCTGCGCAGCCGCTGGTGGCAGCAACCCTATGGGGATCAGGGCCTGCTGCTGCCCGCCGGCCTGCTCGCCGCCGCCGGTGGGGTGAAACCGATACCGCTGATGGAGGATTTGGACCTGGTGCAGCGGCTGCGGCGCCATGGCCGGCTGGTAAGTCTGCGGCTGCGCTTGTTGGTGGACGGGCGGCGCTGGCAGCGCCTGGGGATTTGGGGGGCAACCCTGGCCAATGCCAGGCTGCGACGAGCCTGGCGGCGCGGCGTCGACCCCGAGGAGCTGGCCCGGCGCTATAGGGCGCCCTAGCCAAGCGGCTAAATCAAAAGCTCAAGAGGCGTACCAAAAGGCGCAGCGGCGCTGCAGGGGTTCCAGTTCCCAGCCCTGGTTGGCATAGAAGCCCACCACATCTGGATCGGCGAACAGGCTCACCCTTTCCACCTCCATGGCGCGCAACTGATCCAGCACGTAGTCCATCAACTGTTTGCCCAGGCCCACCCCCTGGTAGTGCGGATGCACTGCCACATCCCACACGGCGGCTTCCACCACCCCATCGCCGGTGCAGCGGGCAAAGCCCACCAGCTTTGGCAGGCGGGGATCGTGGCGCCAGAGGCCCACCTGCAACAGGCTGTGCTCCAGGGCCTTGCGCACGCGCCGCAAGGGACGACGACTCCAGCCCACCGCATCGCACAGCTGCTCGTACTCGATCAGATCGATC
Organism: Cyanobacteria bacterium UBA5018; assembly: GCA_002396505.1. Lineage (GTDB taxonomy): Bacteria > Cyanobacteriota > Cyanobacteriia > PCC-6307 > Cyanobiaceae > UBA5018. The sequence goes on from DGYA01000121.1 coordinate 37,854, forward strand.
TCGCGCTCGCGGCTAAGCACCACCGTCACCTGGAGCTTGGTGGTGGGACAGGGACGATGGCCAAGGCCGTAGAGGGAGTTGAGCAACTCTGCGGGTGCGGACCCATGGCTCTGGCCATCTCTGGCTAAATGGCTCAATTGATCCCTCAACGCATCCCCCCACTGGTGCCGCCGCTCATCTCCAACTGCTGCCAAGCCGGTTCACAATCCTGCACGACTGGACCCCGATCATCGCCCAAACCAGGGGGCACAAGGAAAACCTACCCATGCCCAAACCTGCAGGCGATGTCAGGTCCCCAGGCTGCCTGTGGCCCTTCAGGTGCCATCGCAGTGGACCGCCGGCCGCCGCCGACCGGGGTTGCAGGAGTGGCCGGCCAGCTGCCGATTGGCGCAAGGCCAGCCCAGCCAGAGGCGATTGTTGATGCTTGACTCGCACAACACCCCAGGGTAAAGCTTGGGTGATTGTTAAAAGTATTCATAGCTTATCCGCAAGAGCATGTGTGGCTTGTTTACAGGGCCGCCAAGCCTCGCTCTTGCAGCTCAGCCAACTGGGCATAGAGGCCTCCGGCGGCGCGGAGTTCCCGGTGGTTGCCCTGTTCGATCAGGCGACCGCGCTTGAGTACAAAAATGCGATCGACCGCCTCCACGGTGGCCAAGCGGTGGGCGATGACGATCGCCGTGCGCTGATGCAGCAGGCTGTCCAAGTCACGCTGCAGGGTGGCCTCGGTGGAGGGATCCATGAAGGCGGTGGCCTCATCCATCACCAGCACGGCGGGATCGCGAATCGCCACCCGCGCCACCGCCAACAGCTGCCGCTCGCCGGAGGAGAGGTTGCCGCCCCGCTCGCGCAGTTCGGTGGCCAGGCCGTCGGGCAGGCGGGCCAGCAGCGGATCGAGACCCAGTTCAGCGCAGAGGCGAGCCAGGGTATCGCTGGGTATATCGGCGTCGAGGCGCAGGTTGTCGGCCACGTTGCCGCTGAACAGGAAGGTGTCCTGCAACACCACCCCCAGTCGTTGGCGCAAGCTGGTGATCGATAACTCCCTAATATCAACACCATCCAGCAAAATTCGCCCCTGCTGCGGTTCATATAGACGGCAGAGCAGACGAATCACGGTGGTCTTGCCAGAACCGGTGGGACCCACCAGGGCAACATGCTCCCCCGGAGCTATGCGAAAGCTGAGCTTTTCGATGATCGGTTCATCGGGGCGGTAGGCAAAGCAGACGTCGTCAAAAATCACCTCAGCGGCCCTGATCAACTGCTTGGGCCTGGGGGCATTCCCAGCTGCAGCCAAGGAGGCCAGGTTGGCTGCTGCATCAATTTTTAATGCGGCGGCAACCTGGGGGCTATCAGCAATTTCGATTGGCTCCTCCAGCAATTCGCCAATTCTCTCCACCGCAGTGAGACCGCCTTGGATTTGGGTAAAACGTTCGGCCAATTGCCTCAGGGGATCAAATAGGCGCTGGGAATAGAGAATGAAGGTGGTTAGGGTGCCCAGGCCGATCGCCTGGCTGGTAACCAGCCAACCGCCAAGGGCCAGCACTACTGCCACGGCGCTGAGGGCAACCCACTCAATAAAAGCTGAAATAGAGCTGTCATAAAAGATAGTTCCGTTTACGGCTCCCTTGTAGGCGGCAGTAGTAACGGCAAAATTCGCGCTATTTACCGCCTCTCGCCGGAACATCTGGACCACCTCCAGCCCTTGGAGGTTTTCCTGCAGATCAGCATTTAATTGGCCCAACTCTTCCCGCACCCGGTAGTTGGCCTTGCGGTAGCGGCCCTGCAGCCAGATGATGCCGATGGTGACAGGCAACTGGGAGCAGAGCAGCAGTAGGCCCATGCGCCATTCGATCGAAATCATTGTGACAGCAATCACCACCAGGGTGACCAGATCGGCGAGTACGCCTACGGCGCCACTGCCAAATACCTCGGCTAAGGCATCGACGTCACTGGTGAGCCGGGTGAGCAACTTGCCCACCGGGGTGCGGTCGTGGAAGCGCAGCGACAGGGCCAGGGCATGGGAGAAGAGGTGGTCGCGGATCCGGGCCGTGAGCCGCTGCCCCACCAACTGCACATTGAAGCTCTGCAACCCTTGCAGGCAGAGCCGGGTGAGCACGGCCAGCAGCAGCAGCACCACGATCGAATGGATCGCCTGGGGCACCGGCAGGCCCTTCAGCCAGGCCATTGTTGGTTCCCGGCGCAACACCGAAATCGCCTGGCCCACCAACAGCGGCTGCACGGCACCGGCAAAGGCCAGGGGGATCAGTAGCAGCAGGGTGAGGCTGAGGCGACGGCGGTCACGCCCCAGGTAGGGAAGCAGTCGCAGCAGCCGTTGACGGTCGAGCCGGGCCATCAGGTGGCGGCCACCAAGCCCGCCGCACCGCCAGCGGCGGCCGACGACGCCACAGCCACAGCCGCTGCAGGGGCGACCGCAGCAGCAGTGGAGCTGGCTGCGGCAATTCGATCGACGATCTGCCGCAGCGGGCCGTCATCGAGACGCAGGGCCAGGGGATGGCCAATCAGCCTGGCGGTGCTGTGGAACAGATCCTCAATGGCCACCAGGCCGTTCTCCTTAAGGGTGCGGCCGGTGGCCACCAGGTCGACAATCGCCTCGCTCATGCCGGTGATCGGACCCAGCTCCACCGAGCCGGCCAAATGGATCAATTCCACCGGCAAATCGAGCTTACGGAAATAGTCTTCTGCGCAGCGGGTGAATTTGCTGGCGACACGGCAATGGGCCGGCAGATCAGCGGCGCGCTTGTAGCCACTGCTGGCCTTAACCGCCACGCTCATGCGGCAGCCACCAAAGCCCAGGTCCACCAGAGGAGCGACGGGCAATTGCAGCTCCTGGAGCACGTCGTAGCCCACCACCCCCAGCTGGGCCTGGCCGTAGGCCACGTAGACAGGCACGTCGGCATTGCGCACCAGCAGGGCGCTGGCCCGGCCGCAACGGCTGGGCACCATCAGCAAGCGATTGCCCGACTCGAGCACCGCGGCGAAGTCGAGGCCAGCTGTGGCCAGGCGAGCCACAGAATCCTTAAGCAGGGCCCCCTTAGCCAGCGCCACGGTGATCATGGGCAAGGGATCCGGCCAACCACTGGACTTTAACGATGCAGCAACCACCGGAGCCCAGCCCCGCGGAGCAGACCGCAACAGAGACCACCGGAGCAAAGGCGACCGGAGCACCGGCCGCTGAAAGTGGAGCCACCGCAGTAGATGCCAGCTGGATAGATGCCAGTGGAGCAGAGGCCAGTGGAGCAGAGGCCGCCGAGCGCCTGGCGGTGTGGCTGATCCCGGTGCTCAATGACAACTATGTGATCGTGCTGGAGCGGCGGGGGCAGGCCGTGCTGGTGGATCCGGCCGTGGCAGAGCCGGTGATCGAGCAATTGGAGCGGCGCGGCTTGCAGCTGGTGGCGATCTTGCACACCCACCACCACCAGGACCACATCGGCGGCACGCCAGGGCTGCTGCGCCGCTGGCCAGCGGCGGCGGTGATCGCGGCCGCCAGCGACCGCGACCGCATTCCCCTGCAGACCCGCAGCGTGGCGGATGGGGATCAGTTGCAGTTGCTGGGCCGCCAGCTGCAGGTGCTGGCGGTGCCGGGCCATACCGCCCACCACATCGCCTATTACCTGCCAGCGACGCCGGCCAGCGGCGAACCGCCGGAACTGCTCTGCGGTGACACCCTGTTTGCGGCGGGCTGCGGCCGCCTGTTCGAGGGCAGCCCGGCCCAAATGCGGGCCTCCCTGGGCCGCTTTGCCGCCCTGCCCGATGCCACCAGGGTGTGGTGTGCCCATGAGTACACAGAGGCCAACCTGCGCTGGGCCCATGCCTGTGTCGATGGAGCGGATCCGGCGGCTGTGCCGATCGCTAAGCGCTTGCAGGCGGTGATTGGCTGCCGGCAGCGCGGTGAGGCCAGCATCCCCAGCAGCATCGGCCTGGAAAAGCAGACAAATTTGTTTATGCGCACCGCCGATGCCGAGCAGTTGGCGCAGCTGCGCCGGCATAAGGACCACTGGCGCGGCTGAGCTGGCGCTGCCAGCGAGCCACTGCCGCCATAGGCTCAAACGCCAATTCCCCTTAAAGGCAGCAGCAAGTTATGGCCAGCTTTCCAGTGCCCCAGGCCGTGGTTACCGCCGCGGCGCCGGCGCCGGTGGGTCCTTATAACCAGGCGGTGCTGGCCGGCGGGCTGCTGTTTTGCTCCGGCCAGATCGCTCTCGACCCAGCCACTGGCGCGATGGTGGGCGATGGCGATGTGGAGCTGGAGACGCGCCAGGTGCTGGCCAACCTCCAGGCGGTGCTGGCGGCGGCGGGCTGCACGCCCCAGCAGGTGGTGCGCACCACAGTGTTTCTGGCCGACCTGACAGATTTCGCCGCCGTAAACGCCATCTATGGGGAGGTGTTTGGCGAGGGGGTCAGCCCGGCCCGGGCCTGCGTGGAGGTGGCGGCCCTACCCAAGGCCGCCCGGGTCGAGATCGACTGCATCGCCGTGTTGGCCTCGTAACAATTTGAGCCATCAGCCATTGCCCGTCCCCTGGCAATGGCTCGACACAGGCTGGGTTCCGCTTGAGCAGTGGCTCAGATCAGGCACTGCCCGAGATCGGCCAGTGCCGATACGCGCCCAATCGATCAGATCAGGCACTCCAGCATCTCGGATGCCGCCTGCTCGTCGACAGCGCAAAGGCGCTCCAAAATGCCCTGCAGGTCTAGGGGCGATAGCTCGCCATCATCTCCCCACTTCAAGCAGGAGCGGCCGAGGCAGGAGCTGGGCTCGCCGCCCAGGCCAGGGTTGAAGCCAGCATTGTTTGCGCGGAAATCGGACAGCATCACCGCCCCTCCATGTCTTGGAATCAACACTAGCTGCCCCCCTGCCGCTCTGTCTAGGGGCTGACCTGCTGCCCAGGGGCTGCGAAGCAATCCGGCTCGCTAAAGTTATTTTGTTGCTGAGTTAAGCCCTAGCCAGCTGCCGCTTGCCAAGCGGGAACCTGCTGGGCTTATGCTGGCTTCACCGGGGTGTAGCGCAGTTTGGTAGCGCGCCTGCTTTGGGAGCAGGATGTCGCAGGTTCGAATCCTGTCACCCCGATTTTATTGAACCCAGCCTGCCGCCAGCAGCCATCGGGCTGCGGATGCGGCTTTAGCTCTCCAGTTGTGGCACCTTCAATAACAACACTATTCCGCAATGACGGATAGGCAACTTCGCCAAACAAGCCTGGTGAGGCTATTAGAAATTACCGAGGATGCATACAACCCAAAGAGTCTTAAAATATTGTTATCGCCCTGAGCGTCTCTAAACAGTACTAAGCAGCCCCAAGCAACCCTAGACAGCCCTAAACAGCCCCCGAGCAGCTTTCGGCAACATTAAAGAGCTTTAAGAAGCTCCACGTAGCCACTGGTAATATAACCCAACCTCTATTTTTCAAAATACTAATTATACTGAAGCCAGGTCCGACTAGTTATTGTCAGGGCTCCAGCGTCAAAAACCAATAGATCGTGCTAGAAGGGTGCAGATCTGCCGCACCTTAGTTTCGAAAGCTCTGGTGAACCGCTTAGTCCCGCTCCGCAGTTTCCTGAGTAGCCTTGCCAATCGATCGATTGGCTACGCCCAATTGCTGGCGGCCCTGCTGTGCTTCGGCCAGCAATCCGCCTGGGCCAGCCACAAGCTGATCGATTACCAGGGCAAGGTTTTTTTGCAGCGCAAGCAAAGCCAAGGTTGGGCCACCCCAACTCAGGTGCGTCGCAGGGGTGTGTCGGTGGTATCAGAAGATCGCATTGAGGTAAAGCTCGATTCTTTCGCCATGATGCGCTGTGGTGGCGGCGCCAAAGAGCTCAAAACAGTTGATCCGGGTGCAACCTGGCCAGTGAGCCGCTTTTGCCGCAGCGAGGAGATTCTCAGACTGGCCTCCAGGACAGCTGAACAGTTGGGAGGAAGCAATGAGCGGATCCCCTACCTAATTGAACCAAGGGCCACCACCGTGCTGGGCACCCCAGTGCCATTGCGCTGGAATCCGGTGGCGGGGGTGAAGGGGTATCAATTGTGGCTGCTGCGTGAACGGGATCGCCAGCTGCTCTGGGGCAGCCGGGTGGAAAAAAGCAACAGCACCCTGCTGCCAAAGAGCGTGGAGCTAATGCCTGGGGAGAGCTACTTGGTGGTGATAGAGGCAGATAACGGCAGCTCCTCCCAACTCGATGCAGGAGCCGCCGGCCAGGGTTTCCGGCGAGCCAGCCAAGCGGAGCAACTGAACCTGGCCCGCCAAGCGGCCCGCCAAGCGGCCAGCCTGGCTCACCAGAAGCTCGACCCGGAGGCGGCCGTGCTGCTGCAGGCAGACCTGCTCAGCCAGGCCGGCCTTTACGCCGCCGCCATCACCAGCCTCGAACAGCACCTGCGAAGGCAGGGCAAAACTGTGGGCTTGCTGCTGGAGCTGGGCCAGCTCTACGCCAGGGTGGGCCTCAACCAACTGGCCTACCAGCGCTACCTCCAGGCCAGCAAGCTGGCCGGCTCTGGCGATGACCCGGACTCCCTGGCGGAAGCGCGGGCGGGCAGCGAGCGAGCCCAGGAACGGCTGCGAGATCCCCTGCCGTGAAGTGTCATCGCCCCAAGCCGCTGCAGGCCCAGGTTTTTGGCCTGATCGCCACCTCCATGGCGGTGACACCGGCCTGGGGCCAGGCACCGGCCACAGGCTTGCCGGCGTCTTCATTTCCAACGCCGATTGAGCAGCCCAGGCCGCCCAGGCCGCAGCCTTCGCAACCATCACCCCTGCGGGGCGCCCCCAAGCCGGTACTGCCGGCGCCATCACCGGCCCCAGCGGGGGCAGCCACCATGATCGTGCGCCAGTTCCGCTACTCCGGCAACACGGTTTTTAGCAATGCCGAACTGGATCGGCTCACCACCAGCTATCTGAACCGGCCGGTGAGCTTCGCCGAACTGGGCAAGGCGCGCGACGCCATCACCCAGTTGTATATCGACAAGGGCTACACCACCTCTGGGGCCTATATCCCTATGCAAACCAGCCGTGATGGCCTGGTGGAGATCCGCATCCTGGAAGGAAAACTCGGAGATATAAAAATAGAAACAACTGGCAGACTAAAGAGCGACTACTTGCGCAGTCGGCTGCTTCGGGCAGGCCGAGGGCCGCTCAATGTACCAAGGCTGCTGGAGGAATTGCGGCTACTACAGGCCAGTCCCCTGATCAAGACGATATCGGCCAACCTGTCGGCCAGTCCAGAACCGGGGCTGAGCACACTGCGGGTAAAGGCCATCAGCAATCCCTCCTTCCGCTTTGCGGTGGCGATGGACAATGGCCGCAATCCACAAACCGGAAGCTTCCGCCGCGGTATTGACCTTGGCGAGGCCAATTTACTGGGCGGAGGCGAAGATCTATCGATCACATACCGCAACAGTGATGGCAGCAACGATCTACTATTGAGCTACCAAACTCCACTCAATAGCAGCAATCTCACGCTCACAGCAAGCCATCGCGATCTCTACAGCTGGGTAGTGGCGGAACCGCTCAGCGTATTGAACATCACCTCCCATTATCAGCAGTGGTTTCTGGGCCTGCGTCAACCGATCATCCAGCGGGTGGACCAGGAACTAGCCCTGGGCATCAGCCTCAACAAACAGGACAACAAGGGGCTGTTCCTGCAGGGGTTTCCCTATCCGGGCAGGGGTGTGGATAACAACGGAGAGAGCCGAGTCACCACCCTTTCCTTCAGCCAGGACTGGATCCGCCGCCGCAGTAACGACGTGCTGGCGATTCGTTCAGAGGTTGGCATCGGCCTAAACGGATGGGATACCACCACCCCCTACGACTATGGCGTGGATCCCGACAGTCCAGATGCCAGCTTCCTACTCTGGCGGGCCGATGGTCAGTATGTGCGCCAGCTGGCCAAGGACACCCTGCTCATCGCCAGAGGCCGCACCCAACTGGCGGATCACCCCCTACCCTCCGTGGAGCAATTTGGCCTGGGCGGCCTGGGCAGTGTGCAGGGCTACCAGACCAACAGCCTGCTCACCGACAGCGGCCTATTTGGCTCGCTGGAACTAGCTCTTCCCATCCTGCGATGGCAGCAGATGCGGGGGGTATTGCAATTAGTGCCATTTGCCGCCATCGGAGTTGGCTGGGATGCCGGCCAGGCACCCCAACCGGAGACGAATTTACTTTCATCTATTGGCCTCGGCTTACAACTGCGACTGGGGGAGCAATTCTACGCAAGGGTGGACTACGCTCAGCGACTCGGACCCACTCCCTATCTGGTTAGTAATTCACAACAGGACCAGGCCCTGCTATTCACGGTTCGCTATGCGCCCTAAGTTGATCCCTCTAATCCCCAGGTGTAGCGACAGGTTTCGCCCCAGTTATTGGCCTACCACAAGCAAGGCCTGGCCATCGATCGTGATCCCCACGCTGCTTGCCCTACTGGTGGGCGCCAATGGCGGATCGGCAAGAGCCAACGACTCCGTAAGGGCAGACACCACTCTCTCCAGTAATTCGGTGGTGACGCCCAGTACATCTGGCGAAAAAACTACCTATACCATCACCGGCGGAACGGCCCGCAACAGTGGCCGTTATTTATTCCATAGTTTTCAAGCCTTCAGCCTGCTGCAAAACGAAATTGGCTATTTCAACAATGCGCCCCAAATACAAACCATTTTCGGGCGGGTGACGGGCGGAAACCAATCAAATATCGATGGCTTGATCAAGGCCAACGGCACGGCTAATCTCTTCCTGATCAACCCAAAGGGCATTGTCTTTGGGCCAAATGCCCGCATCGATTTAGGCGGTGCCTTCAAGGCAAGCACAGCTAAGGCACTGGATTTCAATGGACAATTGTTCAGTGCCGTTAACCCCCAAGATGCACCGCTGTTAACCAGCGATATTGTGCCCGGCCTGCAGTATGGCTCGTCACTAGCCACCCTGAAAAATGAAGCTGTGTTGGTGGTGAAGGATGGCCAAGAGATCCTGCTAGCTGGCGGCCCGCTCGACACCGTGACCTCCAGCGGAACGCTTACGGCTAATAGAGGCTCGATAACTCTCTCCAGCGGCACTACCAAGGTGAGTGGGGGGAGTATTCAGGCAGATGGTGGAAATATCACAATTAGTGGCGGCGACATCAAAATCGGCAGCGCCACCGGCCGCACTATGTTGCGGGCAGGCAATGCTCAGACCCTCAGCAGCAACAGCGGCGGCATCGACGAAACCGATCCCGCCAGCAACCTCACCCTGCTCGATTCCGCTATCAAGCTCACAGCAGGTGAAGGCAAATCGATCGAGGTGTTCTCTGGCACCGCTGCCGCCCCCGGCACCACCATCCTCCGGGCAGCAACAGTTGGCAGCGTTAATCCGGCCGATCCAAACTCAGTCAATCTCACCACAAGCGGCGGAGGCGGATCAGCCGGCGGTTCCATCGTGGTGGGGGGGGCCTGGACTTCCCCCATTGACATTGAAACCAGATCCTCCAAAACAACCCTCAGTACCGGTACTTTCCTCGACGCGAAGGACATTTATATTCGGTCACTCGGTGAAATCAAAGATGACTCCCAAAAAAATGGCTCAACTAATACAACGGCCGCTTCCCTCTCCCTAAGCCGTGCCGATCTGGCCAATACCAGGCCCTCTGGAGGCAATACCTACT
>DGYA01000121.1:47841-48157 GCA_002396505.1 Cyanobacteria bacterium UBA5018
AAATGTTAGCATTAAAGTCGAGAGAGAGCAAGGCAATAATGCGGGCTCTTTCAATATCGAGTCAGATGCTGGTAACATAACGCTTGTAAATTCAAAGCTAGAGGCAAGTGGAAGCGTAGGCTCGATAACGCTAAGCGCTAAGTACGCATCAAAGGGAAAGATCACCCTGGAAAACAGCGAACTGAACACTTCAAACAACACATCCGCAATAGCTGGATTCATATCCATAAATTCCAACGCTTTTTCACTTAAAGAAAGCAAAGTTTCCGCTGAAACCACCGCAGTCGGCAAAGGCGGCATCATCACTGTTAATACC
>DGYA01000030.1:0-232 GCA_002396505.1 Cyanobacteria bacterium UBA5018
GCTGCTGGAGAACGAGCATTTTGAAAAGGATTAGCGGATCAATCCTCTTGCGCCCTGCATTGCTCTTGCGCTCCTGCGCATAACCCTTGTCAAGCAGTGGGCGAAAAGATTCCCATGGTATCTAATCAGCCAGGCGCTTGAGAACCGGCTTTTTCTCCTGGAGCTTTGCGACTCTTTGCTGGTCGTCCCAGAAGCTTACCTGCCCCACGCTGACCTGAAAACTGCTCAGCTG